>CAMAML010000162.1 GCA_945836835.1 uncultured cyanobacterium
GGTAAGGTTAAAGAAGAATAAAAACAAAACCCGATGGGAAATTTATATCATCGGGTTTTGTGTAGGTTTTTATAATTTTCTTAATCCATCGGAGGTTTTGGTCCGCCAAATTCTCTATCCATTGGCGGGCGTTTGAGCATCCCGTTTTTCTTGAACTCTTTGTCGAATTTTTTGCGACCTTCTGCTTTCATCTTTTCAAACTCTTTCAGTTGCTTTTTCGTCAAAATTGACTCAAACTCTTTCATGTTTTTCACTCTGATGTCGTGTGCTTGGTGTTTGAGGGTTCTTATTTCTTTTTTGACTTCGGCAACCCTTGCAGCCTGTTCTTCAGCAGTAAGTTTTGTTCGCATAATCGCCGCGATTTCTTCCCGTTTAAGTTTGATTTTATCCATAATCGGTTTCATTTCTTCAAACCCTTTTTGGTGGATTTCTTTTGCTTTAGCTTTTTGCTCGTCAGTGAGTTTGAGGCGTTTTTCAAATTTTTCCATATCAGCCTTTGACGGACCTTTGTGCATCATTTTTTGCTGTTGCGGAGGTTGGGGCGGTGCGGGTTGGACGCCTTCCGTCGCATAAACACTTCCGCTTGCAGTCAATGCAAGTATTCCCGCTAAAATCAAAATTTTCTTCATAAGTTTTATCCTTTCCTGTTTCTTAATTGTTTCATGTTATAACTTTGTTATAATAAATCTTCCAATTCGACAGCAAGCTGTTTTTTTGCGTTGAAGAGGCGAGATTTGATTGTTCCTACGGGGCATTTGAGCTTGGTGGCACATTCTTCGTAGGTGTAGCCGTAGACTTCGCAGTAGACGATAACCTCTTTGAATTTTGGTTTAAGGTTGTTAATTGCATTTGTAATCCGTTTTTGGCGGTCGGTGTTGACAAGTCTAAGCTCCGGAGTATCTTTTTTGTCATTAACCGAGTCGAAAACGGCGGTGTCGTCGTCGGAGGTTAGGGTTTCGTGCTTGTTGACCGCAGATTTGAGGTAATCTTTGGTAACATTTTTGGCGATAGTGCCGACCCAGCCTTTTATGCTGCCTTTTTCTTGATATTTGTCGGCATTTTTCCAGACTTTCAGGTAGACTTCCTGTTCCAGGTCTTCGTTTTGTTCGCCGGAAATCTTTTTTATAATGTTTTTCACATTTTCTTTGTTAGTTTCAATAATTTGTTTTAAGTTCATCTAACCTTTTTCCGTATTAATTCACCACAATAAGCCCGTAGGAGTCAACGGGGAACCCGTAATCTTCAACCGTCAGGGTGTGACCGTATCGGATTATGTCGTTTAAGTCTTGGTTAAAGTTGAGTACGCCGAGGGTTGAGACGCAGATAATCAGAGCAAACGAGGCACAGGCAAGTTTTAGTCTTGCACGGTTTGCTCTTTTGCGTTTTATGCTCGGTGCAACTTCTTTAATCAATTCGGAAACCCGTTGCATTTTCTCGTGTTCGGCTTTGCAGTCGGGGCATTCTTCGACGTGGGCGAGGAATTTTTCCTTGTCCGTAAACATAAACAAACCTTCGTATTTTGTGCATTTGTCTTTCATTGTTGTTAACCTCTGTACTTATACAACGAAACTCGAGCGGGTTTTGTTCATTTTTTATGCCAAATACTGTTGAATTGTTTCTTTGTCAAAGACTTCTATGCTGTCTTGCGAGTGGATGAAAATCATGCAGCTTATCAGGGATTTGAGGGTTTCAAAATCCGAGAACGCCATTTTGTTGCGTAATTCTTCCATATTGTTTGCAAGAAATTCCATTATGATCGTTTTATCTTCGTAGACAAGGCTTGCAAAGTAGTCAAAGATTTCTTTGTTTTTAACCCCTTCGAGATAGATTATGTCGGGGGATTGGAAGGCGATAAAACGAGCGGCTTTGTCCATGTTAAAGTTTACGTTCTCGTTGAGTTCGCACTGGTTTACGCCTTCGAGATTGTATTTTGCAAGACTTTCAAGCGTCATAATGTTTTTGTGCTTTTCTTTTTCGGAGATTTCCGACAGGAGAGAGTATATTACGTGGGTTTTTCCGCTTAACGGCGAACCGCACACGAGAATTATCCCCGAGCCGGAGATTGCGTTGTTTATGACTTGCATTTGTTGTTTTGACTTGAGGATGTTTGAGAGCTTTCTCGGTGGCATATAGACTTTGAGGAAAATTCTCTCGCCCATAATCGTCGGGAAGGTCGAAACGCTTACAACGACTGTGAGGTCGTCAACGTTAAAGCAGAGCTTGCCCAGTTGCGGAACTTCTGATACGGAGGGGTCTAACTCCGAGAGGGTCTTGAGTTTTGCGACGAGTGAGGACGCCAAGACGTTTGGGATTTCACCTTTTGAAAGGATTTCTCCGTTCTTTTTAAAGTTTACGGCAAGCCCGTCGTTTTCTTTTTTCAGGCTGACTTCGTGAACCTTTTCGATAATTGCCTGTTTTAATATTGCACGCAGAATTTTTTGTAAATGGTTGTCGTTTAAGTCTTCGCTGTGCAATTCGTTTCGCCAGTCAAACCCTTCCGAGCCTTCGGTTGTGGAAATTTTTCCGACGGTTACGTCAAGGTTGTAGTTTTCGTCGATTGCCTTCAGGATACCCGTTTCTGAGGCGATGACGGGTTCTATGGAGCATTCAGCGGTTTCTATGATTTTGTCTATCGCAAACAAATCCAGCGGGTCAGCCATAGCGATTGTTAAGACGTTTTCAATCTTGAACAGCGGGATAATTTTGTATCTGCGAGCGTCTGCGTAGCTTATGTATTTCAGGCATTTTTTGTCCAAGGAATAGTCTTCCAAGTTTACTGAGGGAAGGTGGAGTTTCGATTCCAAAAACTTTATTAAGGTGCTTTCACTGAGGGTACCCGAGTTAATAAGCACTTGCCCGATGTTTACGTTTTGAGCGTTTGCGATTTCTTCAGCCTGCTCGATGGTTTCATAAGGCACTAATCCTGCCCGAACCAGGTCATATTTAAGTTTTTCAAGAGTTTTGTTAGTTACAGTTTCCATTGTGTTTAGTCTTTCCGCAAATATTTGTTAACCCTGTTAACGACATCTTCCATTTCAAACGGTTTAGTAATGTATTCGTCGGCGCCTGTTTCTTCGCCGATGAGCTTGTCCTCTTCCTGCGAGCGAGCGGTAACCATTAAAATCGGGATGTCTTTGTATTTTTTGTCGAACTTTAAGAGCCTGCTGATTTTGTAACCGTTAATTTTTGGCATCATAACGTCAAGGATAATCAAATCCGGCACAAGTTCTTTTGCCAATCTTAAGCCGTCTTCGCCGTTATAAGCACAATAGCAGGTATAATCGGCGGTTTCGAGAACGAATTTAAGACTTTCGACAATATCTTGTTCATCATCAACAATGAGAATTTTTTTCATACACGCACCTAATCTTATAATAGAACTACCTGACGACATTATAGCATAATAAAACAAAAAAGTGAAAAAATTAACAAATGGGGATATGACTAAGTAAACTAAGTGATTAAGTGTATTGACAAACAGAAAAAATATGTTATACTGGGGTATGGGTATTTTTTAACGAGGAAAGAATAGATTGGCTGTTTTGGCGGGTAAGACGAATAATTTAGACAAATGTGCGTGCTTGGAGGACGGCACGGTGGCTTGTGGTGAATTGTCGGCGGTTGGCGGAGGCTTTTTGATGTCCGAAAATAAAGGGACAATGAGGTCGACAGACAGACAGACAGACAGACAGACAGACAGACAGACAGACAGACAGACAGACAATCGTAGCACAAACAAAGTAAAAAGTCAAATATTGTTAAGCTTTATTACAGGCGAAAAGCGTTGCTCTTCGCCGATTTGTCGTGGCGGACATAAAACCGCCCTCTCCCG
>CAMAML010000163.1 GCA_945836835.1 uncultured cyanobacterium
TTTACCTCAAAGAGAAAAAATACTCGCAAGGGATAGAAATTTTGCGTGAAGTTATTGCCGAAAACCCAAACTACATTGACGCATACGTTGCGGGCGCAAGGGGGGCCATTTTGGCGGGAGATTACGACTTGGCAAAAGAGTTTGCCCAAAATGCACTGTCAACGGACGTTAACTGTGCCGAAGGATACTACTGCCTTGCTATCGTAAGACAGAAGGAAGGCGACCTTGAAGAGGCGATAGAATGTATGCGACGGGCAATCACCTATGACGTATCCAATGCCGGATATTACGCCCAAATGGCGGAATTGTATAAAGCCTCGGGCGATAACAAAACCGCATTTGACTACGCCAAAGAAGCGGAAAGCATAGACAGCTCGGAAGAATACAGGATTTTGTACCGAGACCTTGCACGGCTTAATCGGAAGTAAGTTATGCACTAAAACTTGACGGGATAATCGTCAGGAATTTTCCAGTTGTTTAATTGGATTAAACCGCCACAGTAGTATCCCGCCATTTTGTCGTTTATCTCTTTTGAACAACCATACAGTGCAGTGTTTCTAATAGCATCTTCATCTATAGTTTTCGAGCTTAAAGGCACCATATACGGCCCGCGTCTTGACCCTGTTGTATCAATAAAATTTGACTGTATTCCAAAAACATCAGCCCCGAGCATATTTTTGCCTTTTTTAGGTCCGTCAATATCAAACCATATTTGAATATGAGGGACTGTTAATTGACCACCCGCCCACATATATAAAGAAGTTCCATTGTTAAGAACTGACGTAACTCTAATTTGCATCTCTGTCGAAGAAACTGGTAGCGCCCCTTTAACACCGGATAAAGACGTAGGAGGTGTCCAACATTCTTCTTCATTATCTTGGTCGCAAATTTTATCTATCTTTAATTCAGGAAAAATATATTTTTCTAAAATTTGTAGTGAACATTCATAGCCATATGCAACATTACATCTGTCCCACTCTGCTATTTCCCCGTATTTTGCCTCGGACATTCTGACGGCATTTGCGATTAGTGCATAAGTCTTTTTGACCTTAGTCTCAACGACCGACTTTTTGTAGTTATGTATAAGCGTCGGCAAAGTCACCGCTGCAACTACGCCGATTACACCTAACGTAATGAGAACTTCGGCAAGAGTAAACGCAACTCGTACTTTAATTGTTTCAGTCATTCAGACCTCCTTTTTACTTTCATGTAATATCTTTTTCAAAAATTATTGTTCTGCGTTATTTAAATCATTTTTGTGATTTAAAGTTTACACATGATAATTATAAATCATAGAGTTATAAAAGTCAATATACTATAATAAAAAAATATGAAAAAAGAAAAATTACTTGCACTAGGACATAAAATTAGGTTAGAACGGCTTAAACGACAAATGTCTCAAGAAGAATTTGCCGAAAAAGTCGGGATTTCAAGACGTGCAATAAGCTGTATAGAATGCGGAATAAACGACCCGAAATACACTTCCCTGCTTGGGATTGCCGAAGCCTTGGAAATGGAAGTTTATGAACTTCTGAACTTTAAACTCTGATTACGTTTTCTGTATGGAACCTTTCTTGTGTCTCAAAACTGCAATTATCCCGACCGCTCCGACAAAAAGCATTATCACCGAAACGATTTTGGCAACCGCTATTCCTCCAATGTTTAACGCACTGTCAATCCTCAAACTCTCAACCAAAATTCTCACAATCGAATATAAAACCAAATACGAAAAGAACGTCAACCCCGAATACCGAACGGCAAACCTTCGCATCAACATCCACAAAACCACAAATACGCATAAATCCGCAACGCTTTCATACAAAAACGTCGGGTGAAAATAATCGTATTGCAAATACCCCTCGGGTCTGTGAGAGAAGGGGATATAAAGTTTCCACGGCAACTCCGTCGGGCTCCCGAACGCCTCCGAGTTGAAAAAATTCCCCCACCGCCCGATACTTTGGGCAATCGAAATCCCGCACGCATAAGCGTCCAGCAACCTTAACAGCTTTAAACCGTTCATTTTTGCCGTAATAACCGCCGCCAAAATTCCGCCTAAAATTGCTCCGTGAACCGATAACCCGCCTTCTCTAAAGTTCAATATTTCCCACGGGTTAGTAAAATAATAAACGGGGCTGAGCAGGCAATAATAAATTCTTGCCCCCAAAATTCCGCCAATCAAAACCCATATTGAGCAGTCCCAAATTTTTTCCGCAACTTTCTTCCTGTTTGTGCGGGCAAAAAACAGGTACGAAACAACAACCCCCACAAAGCACGCCAGTGCCATAACCACCCCGTACCAATATACGGGAAACCCTAATATGCTGAACGCCGTATCCCCCGGAGAAGTGAACATTACAGCCCCTAGTCCTTTTCGTCCCCGTTAACTATTTTTTCCAAATCCGAAATCCTATCCTTAATCTCTTCCTCGTTATCGACGGTTTCCGATTTCTCAAGATAGGTATTGTAATTATTTATCGCCTCTTTTGCAAGCTCCACAACTCTTTCCTCTTCGCTTGCGGAAAGCTCGTGAGCCTTAACTTTCGCCTCTTCATCATCATCCTTGTCCTCGGATTTATTTTTGACGATTTCGCCCTCATCGTTTACGACCAACTCGCCCGATTGAAGATCCGTGATGATGCTTTCCTGTGCAACCGCCATTGAATAGTAGCAATCCGCACAGTCGGGGTTAAGTGCAATAGCCTTTTTGTAAGCATTTAACGCCTTTACGTAATCTTCAACCTTGGTATAAGCAACCGCAAGGTTATAATGCGTTTCAAAAATCGAGTCGTCAAGATCAATCCCCGATTTCAAACGGTGAATAGCCTCTTCATAATCCCCCTTTTCCATATAGACCATAGCCTTGTTGTTAAGCTCCTGCACCGCAAACTTGTTTATACAAGCGGTACTGATAACGGAAATGGTTAATACGCAAACCAATAGCAGAGCTTTCTTCATTAAACTAACCCTCAAATCTTGTAACAAATGAACTATACCACAATTTACAGGTTAAGTCAAATTTGCAAAAAAGTTAAGTCGACGGGCGGGTAATTTATCTAAAAAATTCCTCGGCATTTTTAGGCGGAATATGAGGAAAGAACGGTTGAAAAAGCAACCAAATGCTTGGCGGAACTATAACTTGCCGAGGCTTTTAAGAAATTTGTAAGTGATAACGGCGGTTTCTTTGTCGGAATTAAGTTTGTTGATAATCGCCTCCAAAATCTTGTCATAGTCGTTGAGGTGCGAAAACTGAAACAGTTCGGCGATTTCGACATTAAGCACCTTACTGATTTTCTCGATATTTTCGGGCTTTGGGAAGGATAGCCCGTTTTCAATGCGTGAATAATTTTCGGGACTAATCCCGATTAATTCCGATACGGTTTCTTGAGTAAGCCTCTTCTCCGTCCGAAGTTCTCTAAGTCGTTGCCCAAACTGTTTTTTCATATCTATATTTAACTCCATATTCGCAATCCGATTAACAATTTGACACATCATAAAGTTAATGTATTGCATTATCATTCTTGATGTGTTACAATAATATATATAAAAATAATTGATGTTGGATAATAGACACAAAGTTCACCACGCCTAAACTGTTACAAACTAATTGTATAAATGAAATAGGAGGTTGAAATGACTAAAAAAGACTTAAAAATACTCAACGCATTCACGCTTGCAGGCGGACGCAGTCCGCTCCTGAACGGAGACGAAGGAGCACAAGGTTCTCCAATCAAGTCCCTCTCCTGCATATCGATTTTGTTTTTGGTTAAATAGAAACAGAAAGTCAGT
>CAMAML010000164.1 GCA_945836835.1 uncultured cyanobacterium
AATATTTTGATATGGAGCATTTTAAAGAGGTTTATCGGGAATTGGAAGATTTATCCAAGCATTCAAAAGTTCGGTTAAGATTTTCTCCAAAATTTGAGTACAACAAAAATCCGCTTGAGACAATCGAGAAATTCTTTAACCTACCTGAAGATATGCCCGTTTCGGAGATTTACGAGCCTTGCAGGTATCCGTTTTCAAATATGATGATAACGCCTGCGGGGGACGTTTACCCGTGCTTGTCGCAAAAGATCGGAAACGTCAAAGAGCTTGGTGTAAAAGAGGTTTTCAACCTGCCAAAGTTCAGATGTTTCAGAAAGAATTTGAAAGCGTCAAAAGTTTTCGGGGCATGCCAGATGTGCTGCGAGTTGTGCGTTAAAGAGAGTTTGTAAACTTTAACGAAGTTTTAACACGGCACTGTGGCGGTTTGTGGTGGCGTTTTCTTTTCTGTATGAGAAAAAGTTTGCATTATCGCATACGGTACAGTATGGGCAAACATCAATACGGCTAACACCAAATTCTTCGATTTGGCGTGCGTTTATCTTTTTCAAGTCGACATAAATTTCTCCTTCTCGCTCTTCCGACAGACCTGAAAAATCGGACACGGTTTGTTGAAGTTTTTCAAGCACTTCTTTCCCGACGTTATAACAACACATCGAAATTGCGGGACCTATTACGGCAGAAATATCCACCGCATTGCACCCGAAATCTTCCGTCATAAGTTGTAAGGTCTTTGTGGCAATATTTTCCGCCGTTCCACGCCAGCCGGCATGGGAAACCGCACCGATGTTTTTTACCCTGTCGTAAAAAATCAGAGGGGTGCAATCCGCAAAATTCAAAAATATTGCAAGGTTTTTGTCCGTTAAAATCAATCCGTCCGTGTCGGGATAGGTAGTTTTGGAGGCTCGAGCAAGCTCTACGTGGGCGGTGTGTGTTTGAGACGGCGTTATGAGGTTCCCTTCGGGGATATTCAAATATTTGCAAATATCCGCCTTGTTTTTTGCGACACAATCAATCATTTCAGACTCTTTTGTTTTTATGCAGGTTTCCCGGGTCGTGAAAAAGTGTTCGGCTTCAATCAAATCCGATTTCAAAACTTTTTTGCCGTTAATTTTGTCAAAGTAAAACATAACCTTATGATACCCCAAAATTACCCATAAATCCAATATGAAAAATTTCGTAACGGAGTTATAAATAATGGTGAAAAATTTTCTTGAAGAAAAGGGGTAAAAGTTATGGTATCAAACTGTTTTAAGAAATATATCGTTGAGTTTTTGGGGACATATTTTCTCGTGTTGACAATCGGGTGTATGATAAACCTTGAAACGGACAAGACTTTGGCACCGATTATTATCGGGCTTGTTTTGGCGGTTATGGTGTATGCGGGCGGAAAAATTTCGGGCGGACACTACAACCCCGCCGTATCGCTTGCCGTATATTTGAATAAGGGAATTTGTAACAAAAGGTTTTTCGGGTATATTGTTTCGCAATTTTTTGGCGGAATAATCGCAGCTTGCACGGTCAATTACCTTGCGGACGGGACTTTTATGCCGATGCTCGGGTTTTACATGCCGGCACTCATCCTTGCCGAAACGTTGTTCACGTTTTTGTTGTGCCTTACGGTACTTTTTACGACAAGAAAAGAGGTTTCGCCAAACTGCTACTACGGAGCGGCTATCGGCTCAAGTTTAACCGTCGGAATAGCAAGCGTGGGTTCTACAATCTGTCTTGCGGCGTTTAACCCTGCCGTCGCACTGTCGCTGGCGTTTATGAACGGGTGTTGCATTTGTTTATCGTTTGTAACGATTTTGGCAAACTTTGCGGGCGGTGCGTTTGCATATCTTCTGTTTAAGTTTATCACCAATGAAAATCGCCAAGAGGGGGCTGATTAAAGCTCCCCTTCTTGTGAAAGTTTATCCGCAAGTTCGGTTTCCAGTCTGCCGTTTAAAGTTTTGCTTATCTTTTGAAGTTTTTGAGCGATAAGCTCCATATTGTCGGTCCAAACAAAATTGTCCAGTACGTACTTTTCTGCTTTGTCAAAATCTTCCTCAATCTGTATCCGAACGATTTGTGCCAACATCTCTTTTGCAATCGGCACGACTTTTTCGATGTTTACGTGAATTTTCCCGTCAACGATGTCATAAGCTCCCCGCTCCGAGAAAAACTTGTTTTGCATAACGGTTCGAACTCTATGTGCTTGCGAAAGCGTCGGCTTTGATTTTAGGAAATTATCCGTAATCGTTGTAACTATAATCTGCTTACGTTGTTCTTCTGTGTACATCCCAAGCTCCGTCAGCAAGTCCACAAACGCCAAAGCCCCCATATCTGCCTTGTTTTCTTCAATAATGTTTCTGTATTTGCCCAGTTGCTCGCAACCTTTTTTAGGTCCGAGCGAGTGTGCATTCTCGTGCCCTATGGTGAACCAGTGATCCGCCTCGTCAAGGTAGTATTTGTGCTGATCTTTGTCCAAAATCTCGTCTAAACGTTCCTGCAATTTTTTCATATCGCTTATGAACCGAATTTGTCTGTGGTAAACGTTACGACGCCCGCCGCCTATTGTGAGCGACAATTTGTCGTCATTTGGCAGGTTTTCCGCCAAAGTAATTCCGCCACGGTACTCTCCGACGTCCCCCGCCGCCGTTACCATATCAACGTCGACCATTGTCTGTTTTGTTTCTTCATCGGGCTTAATGTTTTGTTCGTACTCATCAGCGTACGGCATGTTTTTTGCTAATGTCGGCAAATATTTTTTGATTGCCATAAGCGCTTCCGTCCCTTTTTTGTTGACAATCCCGACACGCCCGCCGAGAAAATCTTTTGGAATTGGGTTAATCCCGTTTTCGTCCAACAATTTTTTCAACTCTTCGTTTTCTATGACGGTTCCCGTCATCTCATCGGCGTAGTTTTCCCTTGTTATGGTGAACTCCAGCGGAGTATCCTGCAAGGTAGCCCATTTTTTGTCGGCGTAGGCGTCCAACATCGGATCGTTTGTTCTCAACGCTTGCGCCTGCAACCTCAAATACTCGTTAAAATCCTCGTTTGTCGAAACTTCCGCTGCTCTATCAAGCTCGTCCGCCATTTTTGCAAACTCGGACTTGTACTTATCAATGTAACTTATCCCGACAAGTTCGCCCCCGTCACGTTCCACGACAGAACGCTGATTGAGCATGTTTTTAACCTTTTCGACTTTGCCGTCTTTCAACATCTTTATCAAAATTTTATGAAACTCTTCAACACTCAAATCCGCAGGATATACCCCTCTGCCTAAGCGTTCGCCGACTTCTTTTGCAAGAAAAATCGGGTTAGACATCGTATCTATGGCGTTTATGCCCTTTTGTGCGTCAAATAGAATTTTGGTTAACTCAGCCTGCTTATTACCTTTTGAAATCTCTTCTTCTAAAAATTCCCGAAATGGCACGTTGTCGGCGTTATCGAGGTGTAAGTTAATTTCTCCCAGGATGTTTGCGGCTCTAACCAGGTGCTTTAATGCCTCCTTGTCGCCGTCGGCAAGTGCCGCATACTCAGGTGCGTCTGCCTTTAAAAACTTTTTTGTCACCAAATAATCCTTATGCGTCCTTTTTTCAAGCTCTTCCATAGAAAGGTTTAATGTATATTCTCTCATTTCTTTCTCCTTATTTTTGAAGGTATTATACCATTTTTTTATGGAATTGACAAGGTAGTTCTGCAAAACAACCGGTATTAAAGATTTAATTTGGCGTATAAACCCTGATTTTTTGAGGAGAAATCGTAAATATAAGACTTTCGGAAGATT
>CAMAML010000165.1 GCA_945836835.1 uncultured cyanobacterium
TTGCAAGCGACAGCCCTGCCGGCAAGTCCAAGACCGTATGTCTATAATCGGGATGTGCATTAATTTCGTCTATATAAGTCTGAACTTTTTCTTTATGCGAAAGCACGTTGTCGCACGTGTAAATCCCGCCGACTTTTAAATGCGGGTGTATGAGCTTAAAATACTCAATCGATTCCCGTTTGTTTGCGTCCACAAACGCAAAATCAAGCTCCAAACCCTCAGGCAACGATTTCAAAACGTCAATCGCCTCGCCGGGGCATATGGTTATCACGTCGGCAACCCCGCATTTTTCAAAATTACTTTGTGCAATAGAGTACCGCTTTTCGTAAAATTCTATCGTCCTCATCTTCCCGCCGTTTTGCTTGAACGCTTTCCCTAGCCAAATTCCGCTATAGCCGTTTGATGTTCCGACCTCAATCCCCGAGGTAAACCCTTCGTTAATTACTAATTGGTAAAGAAATTCCGCTGTCTGCCGTGAAATATTCCAAAAATCACGTTGGGTAACTTCAAGGCTTTTTAGCGTTTCCTGTGTTATTTCGTCAAATTTTTCAATCATATTATTTTGAGCCTATTTTCTTAACCTTGTCCGTTACGTAAATCGAGCCGACGGGGACGTTCAAGTCGTTTACCGAAACAATCTTTTGAGTTTTGGTATCAAGCACCGCATAAACTCCCGCTTTTGCATCGGTTATCAGAGCCAAGTCCGTGCCGTCAACGGGGGTAATCTTTGTCGGAAATGAGTTTTGGGAAAGCTCAATGACGGATTTCAACGTATCGGTCTCCGTGTCGATAACGTTAAGCACCTTGTCGCCCGCACAAAGGATGTACAAAATTCCGTCTGCTGCGTACATGTCGACGGGTTTTGAGCCGATTTCGTTTTCGGACATAAGCCCAATCGTTTCATAGTCGATTATTGCAAGCCGATTTTTGGTTCTACTTGTTATGTAGATTTTGCCGTTTACGTAAGCGAGTTTTGAAACATTCGGGAATTTTCCGATTTCTTTGAGCAAATATTCGTTGTCAAGCTCGATAACCCAAACTTCGTTTGTCTGTTTGTCGTTATAGAATATCTTAGTTCCGTCGTCACTTAGGATGACTTTTTCGCACATCCCGTTCAGTCGAATTTGTTTTTTTAAGCTCATATTTTCAAGGCTTATGACGTACATTGTCGCGTCTTCTCCGCTCGATACGTAGGCGATTTTGTTTTTAGCGTCGATTATGATTTCTTCGGGGCGGGTCGGAAAATCGATTTCTTTGATAACTTTTTCGTCCGCAAGCGAGATGACCTCAAGCGATTTTTTACCGTAAGAAGTGACCAGCAGAAACCCTTCGTAACCTTTCATCGAAACAGGGGCGTCCTCTTGGTAAAGTGCATATTTTGCTCCGCTTTTGTCGGATGAAACAACCTGTATATTTTTGTTTGTGTTGGAAGTTATATAAAAATCTTTACCTTTAAGTTGCGGGGTTGCATTAAGGTTGACCGCAGTTGTCTGAGTTGTTGTTTGGGTTACGGGGATAACCAGTCCCACATCTCTTGTCGTCGAAATATTTAAATTCCCGATAATTCCCTTCAAGCTAGACGGGATAACGAGGTTCTTCGGGACTAGCATATCCTGAGGCAAAAGTCCCGTTCTCATCTCAACGGGCGGTGTCGTCAAGTTTATGACTGTGTTGCGTCCTTTTGAGTTTGTAATCATCTTTAACAGGACGTAATCGTTACTCAAAATAATCGCATCGGGTTTTTCCTCCATCTTCCTTCCGCTCGGGTAGGTTGAGGAAATGTTTACCGCCGTATCGGTCGCAAGTTTTGAGGGAATAAGCGGTAAATAAACCGTTCCGTCGGGAAGGACTATCACCCCGTCAAACCTAAATTCGGCGTCGGGGAAAGATTTTTTCACGAAATCCTCAACGTTACTCGGCAAAGTCGTGGCTCCGACTGATGTCGCAAGCCCCAAAAACAGTAGCGATGCGATTAGAAATTTTTTCATTAATGAAATACTCCCTTTACTTTTTGTAGCAGTGAAGAACTGTGTTTCCGCCCCGTTCTGTGTTCGTAAATCTGTTTGTAAAGCTCTTTTTCTCTCTCGCTTATTTGGGTCGGAATTTGTACGGAAATAACCAAAATATGGTCGCCCCGTTGTCCCTGCCGTGAAAGATACGGCACGCCCGCATTCTTAATCTTCACTGTTTCGCCGTTTTGAATGCCTGAGTGGATTTGGACTTTCTGATCTCCGTCGAGCGTCTTAACCGTAATCTCATCCCCCAAAACTGCCTGCTCGGGGGTAATTATGAGCTTTGTATAAACGTTGTTGCCGTCACGGGTGAAATATTGGGAAGGTTTTACATGGATTACGATGAACATGTCGCCTGCTCTTCCGCCGTTTGTACCGGCATCGCCTTCTCCGGAAATTCGCATCTTCGAGTGGTTGTCGACGCCTGCAGGAATTTTAACCTCAATTTTTCTTTCCTTTTCGACTTTTCCGTAACCTTTGCATGCCTTGCAAGGTTTGGAAATCTTAACCCCTTTCCCTCGGCAATCAGGGCAGGTGCTTATCTGTGAGAATGAGCCTAACGGAGTTCTTGCAACCGTCTGAACCTGTCCCGCACCGTGGCAGGTTGGACAAGTTTCGGGTTTAGAGCCTTTTTCAGCTCCCGTTCCACCGCATTCCAAACAGGTTTCGAGGTGGTCAAACTTTATTTCTTTTGTAGTCCCGAAAGCGGCTTCCTCGAAAGTCAATTCGACATCATACCGTAAATCGTCTCCCGGTTGAGGTGCATTCGGGTCGGGGCGTCCGCCAAACCCAAATCCGCTGAACCCGCCGCCAAAGAAGGTGTTGAAAATATCGTTCAAGTCTCCGAATCCGCTTGCAAAAGGTCCTCCCGTGCTGTATCCCGCATTCTTTAACCCGTCCTCGCCGTATTGGTCGTAGGTGGCACGCTTGCTGTCGTCCATTAAGGTTTCGTATGCTTTTCCGAGTTCTTTAAACTTTTCTTCCGCATCCGGAGCCTTGTTTACGTCGGGGTGTAGTGTTCTTGCTTTCTTTCTGAAAGCCGATTTTATCTCGTCTTTTGAGGCGTTTTTTTCTACGCCCAATATTTCATAGTAATCTGACATTGTTATTTCTTCCAAAAATCCCTTATTCTTATATCAACTTGAAAGGTCGTTCAAAGTTTTTCTTTCCCTAACCTTTACGCTACCTATATTATAATCCAAATAAAATTTCTTGTCTTATTTTGTTACGCTTCCGTTGCAACATTTACCAATGCGGGACGAAGAACCTTGTCCCCCATCTTGTAACCTTTTTGCAACTCGTCGATTACGGTGTGTTCGGGATAGTCCGCCGTCGGGGTTTGCATAATCGCATCATGAAAATTAGGATCAAATTCTTTACCCTTTGCATCTATTTCTTCAAGTCCGAGCTTAGACAAAACCTCACTGACCTGTTTATGCAAAAGTACAAAACTTTCCTTGTGCTGTTTACAATCGTCAATGTTTTCCAATGCTTTTTCCGCTCTTTCAAAGTTGTCCAAAACTTCAATCATTTTCTTTAAGGCGTTTTCCGTTCCGAATTTTAAAAGATTTTCCCTTTCGCTTTCCTGACGTTTTCTGAAATTCTCAAAATCTGCCATAAGCCTTATATATTGGCTGTTAAGCTTGTCATAATTATCTTTTAAGACTTCAAATTCTTTGCTGATATTGTCCGCCTCAACGTTTGTTTCCTGAGGCTCGTTTTCGGATATTTCTTCCGCAGTCTCATCCGTCGCTT
>CAMAML010000166.1 GCA_945836835.1 uncultured cyanobacterium
AACGGTTTTTACAGCATTTGCGGTATTCAAATGGATATTCAAAACCTCGTCGGGGATTGCTCTATCGTAAACTATCCCGATACGATTGGGTTCTTTGGGAATTTTAAGCCTCAAATTACCTTTTGAAAACTCGTCCAATGAGTACCCTTCAACGTAGAGCATATTTTCGTTTATCCCCGAAAACCCTCCTGCGTTTACGACATTAGGGTTTACGACAAGTTTTGCAACTTTTGAAAACCGTCTTGCCCAAGAACTTGCATCCCCTGCATACCCGCCAATATTTGCCCCAACGCCTGTCGGGACAACAAAAATCCCGAGTTTTTCACCGTTTTCCAAGGTCATCTTATACGCTTACCGTGTTTTTGAGTTCTTCTTCAATTTTTGGCAAAATTTCGTCGAGCTTTTCGGCATCCTTTATTCCGCCTTGTGCAAAATTAGGACGTCCGCCGCCGTTTGCACCCGTTGCCCTTGAGATTTCTCCGACGAGCTTACCCGCATTAACTCCGCGTTTTACAAAGCTGTCCGAAACCTTCACGACAACCGTTTGTTCCGATGCCAAAATGATTATGCTGTCGCCAAGTTTTTGAGCTAAAAATTCCATCCCGATTTTCATCGAAACAGGTTTTGACTTCTCGACCTTTGTGATGAAAAGTTTTCCGCCGTCGATGTTTTCGGCTCTTGATAAGAATGTTGCAAACTTAGAGCGTGCGTTTTCTTCCTGCAATTTTTCACATTCTTTTTGGGCGGTACGCAAATCTTCCTGCAACTTTTCAATTCTCTCAAAAGTTTCACCCGATTGAGTTTTCAAGTTAGCGGAAATTTTATCGAGTTCTTTAACCTTGCCGTTCATATAGTTAAATCCTGCAACACCGACCGCAAGCTCGATACGACGAGTTCCTGCCGCAATGGCACTTTCGGAAATAATCTTTACGAGTCGCAAATCTTTTGTGTTTCTCGCATGCGTTCCGGCACAAAACTCTTTTGAGATACAGGTTTCATCACCGATAGACACAACTCTTACGACATCGTCGTATTTTTCACCAAACAGAGCCGTAGCACCTGTGAGCTTAGCCTGCTCAATATCCATTACGTCGGTTCTTACGGCAAGCGAGGAGTTAACCCAATCGTTCATTATGTTCTCGGTTTTGTCGACCTCATCAGGGGTCATGGCACGAGAGAACGTGAAGTCAAATCTCATACGATTTTCTTCGACCTGAGAACCCGCCTGATGAACCTCAGCCCCCAAAACTTTAATCAAAGCCGCCTGCAACAAGTGAGCGGATGTGTGATGTATCCGAATTTCTTCACGCCTTGCAACATCTATCTTCGCTTTAACGGCTTCTCCGATTGTAATCTCTCCGTTAATGACTTTTGAACGGTGAACAAAGAGCTTGTTAACCTTGAATGTTGTCAAAACTTCGGCTTTAAGATTATCGTTTTCAATAACCCCGCTGTCGCCTACCTGACCACCGCATTCAGCGTAGAAAGGTGTTTTGTCAAGCACAATATCGACAAAACCTTCCCCGTCGATTGTCGCCAAAATCTTTGCCTCGCACTCGTTTTGCTCGTACCCGACAAACTTGCTCGAGCCGACTTCTTCTTCGACTTTGGCATACTTTATGTCGCCCGTGACGCTAATCTTTGCAGTCGCAGCCTTTGCACGTTCTTTTTGTTCAAGCATTGCCTGTTTAAAGCCTTCTTCGTCAATCTTTAAGCCGTTTTCTTCCGCAATTTCTTTTGACAATTCAAACGGGAAACCGAAAGTATCGTAAAGTCTGAACGCACTTTCTCCGTCAATATCTTTTTTGTAGGCGATAAATTCGTCAAGAAGTTTGTAGCCTCTGTCAAGAGTTTTGCCGAACCGTTCTTCTTCACGCTTAATCGTTTCAATTATCTTTTCTTTGTTTTTAACCAAATCAGGGTAAGCCTTGCCGTAATGATCGACTACAACATCCACTAACTTATACAGGAACGGTAATTCCATTCCCAAAATCTTTCCGTGTCTTAAAGCACGTCTCAAAATCATTCTCAAAACGTAACTTCTGCCTTCATTCCCCGGGATTACCCCATCTGAAATCAAGAAACTTACACATCGTGCGTGGTCGGTGATAATTCTTAGAGAAATATCTGTCTTTTCGGATTTTTTGTAAGGTACGCCCGACATCTCGGAAACCTTATCCAAAATCGGTTTCAATAAATCCGTTTCAAAGGTTGACGCAACCCCTTGGCAAACCATCGCAATACGTTCCAATCCCATACCGGTATCAACGTTTTTCTTTTCCAAAGGTGACTGGTTGCCTTCTTCGTCTTGGTACAGCTCGGTGAACACCAAATTCCAAATCTCGACCCACCTGTCGCATTCACAGGTGTCAATCCCGCAATCGTCGGAGCATTTGTACTGCTCGCCCAAATCGTAGTGAATTTCGGAACAAGGTCCGCAAGATCCCGACGCTCCCGGAGGTCCCCAGAAGTTGTCTTTTTTACCTTTTCTTATAATTCTGTCGGCAGGAACGCCAACGCTTCTCCAAATATCAAACGCCTCGTCATCGGTTTCAAAAATAGTTATCCAAAGCCTTGACTTATCCAACTTCAACACTTCGGTCACAAATTCCCACGCCCAAGGAATGATTTCTTTTTTGTAATAGTCGCCAAACGAAAAATTGCCCAACATTTCAAAGAAGGTATGGTGTCTCGGAGTTCTTCCGACGTTTTCGATATCTGAGTCCTTTCCGCCCGCTCTTGCACATTTCTGACAAGATGTTGCTCTGGCAGGCTCATAAGGAGACTTTTGTATCCCTAAAAATATCGGCAAAAACTGCAACATCCCCGCCGTCGTCAAAAGCACTGTCGGATTATCAGGTACAAGACTTGAACTCTCGACAATGGTATGTTGATGTTTTTCCTTAAAATAATTCAGGTATAAATCTCTTATCGCATTTCCGCCTAGCATAACTTTTTCCTCTTTACTGTTTTTTCAACCTTAATCCCACCATTTCCGATGGGATTAAATTTTTTACTTATGATTTTCAAAACCTTGCCGATTTATATGTTGAGTATAAAACCGCCTTTATCGGCATTTTTAAGTTTGTCACCTTCGATTTTGGTACGCAAATTCTTAATATATTTGTACACGTAATCTCTCGGCAATTCAAGCAAAGTAGCCAAATCTTTTGCATAAACTATTTCATTTTTGTGTTCTTTAAAATAGTCAAATACACGTTGTTCTCTGTCAGTCAAAACCTTTTTAAACACGACTCGAACGTCATCTCTCAATTCGTCTCCCGAGATTTCCTCGATTACAACTTTTTTAGCTTTTGCCAATTTTGTCGAAGTCGACTTTTTGGAAGTTTTTCCGCTCTTTGCTGTTGCCCTTGTCGACTGAGATTTGGGCTTGGTTGCGACGGATTTCGGTGCGGACTTCTTCGGTTCAACTTTTTCTTCAACCGAAGGTTCAGGCATCAACAAGGTATCGACAACTTCCGAAGTTTCATCGTTTACTGTCGGCTTTTTGTTAACCAAACTTTTTGGAGCTACCGATTTTTGTTTTAATGCGGTTTTACGATCCCCAAAATCCTGTGCATTCAACTTGAGCTTGGTAATGGAAAACGGCGAAGGTGCGATTTCCTGTTCCCTGTCATAAGCCAGCTGAGAAATCGTCGAAATCCTTTCGGTTCTGTTTTGCGGATACTCATCACTCATTAAAGATTTTACAGGCTGACCGTGCAAAACTATATCAACGAGATCTTTGGTCGGTTTTGCTTCCT
>CAMAML010000167.1 GCA_945836835.1 uncultured cyanobacterium
GAGAACCTTGTGTCCCTTCGTCTCCACTCAAGAGTGGACTATGTCCACCCTCTCCCTTTGGGCGAGGGGAAATTTTACAGTCATTTTGGTATCGCACGAGTGCCGATTTCCCAATAAAATTGCAACTTCCTCCATTATTATCACATATTTTGACATTTTTGTCAAGCATACATCTAATTATTATCAAATTAGCAAAAATTTAGTATAAAAATATTTGCTTATGATTATAAAATAATAGTGAGGAAAACATGAACACAAAAGAGCTTTTAGGACTTAAAATCAAAGAGTACAGAAAACAAAAGAAACTTACGCAAGAACAGCTTTCCGAGATGATTGGGCTGGATTCGGGCTACATAAGCAAACTGGAAGTCGGGCAGAATTTTCCGACCCTCGGCACACTTGAAAAAATCGCCAAAGTTCTTGAAGTAGAGCTTGCCGAACTTTTTCGGTTCACAAAAATTACGGAAGAGGAGAAGGACTTCCGCTCGGAAATCATAAAAATTTACGACAAACTCAACAAGGAAAAGCAGTACACCCTCTATCGGGTCGCAAAAGACCTTTTGTGACTTTGGTTTTCCTCCTCTCCCTTTGGGCGAGGGGAAATTTTACCGTTATTTTGACGTCGCAAGACTTGCCAATCCTCAAGGCGTGGAGAACCTTGTGTCCCCTCGTCTCCACTCAAGAGTAGCCTGTGGCTGCAAAGGTAGCTCAAAATCGCCCCGCCGATTTCTTCATTTGGGTCAAAAGGTTGGTTGGAATTTCCTCTTAAAGAATTTTGGATAAGCATTTTTACCAAAGGTCCGAATGCGTCAGGGACTTGCGTTTTTCGGTAAATCCCCGCCAAAAAAGTCTGAATATTCGCTGACTTTGTGTCGTTAAATCTTGAAAACGTCGGGTACATCTTATCAATCCCTGACACCCCCTCATCAAGCATTTTGTTCAAAATATAGAGCGTTTTGACAACCTCGACTTCGTCATCCGTGTTTTTCAAAACGGCATTCAAAAACGGCAGGGAATGCTCCCTTCCTCTGACCCAAAAATCGACCTCAGAGTTGTCAAAAACGCAATAATTCCTCTCCGCCGTCGGCATTTGTGCTTGGCGTGGCGGCGTTTGAGCTTGCCTCTGCGACTGAATTTGTGCCACAGGGCGAATTTGATTTAAACTTGCGGGAATTAATCTCACCATAAAACCACCCCTCCTCTACGAGTACACAAACGGAGGTCCGTTTTTGATTTCAAACAAAATATTTTCCGCCGTGGTTTTAAGCTCCTCGGGGGATTTCCCGCTGTCGACCCGACGGAAAAACTCGTCAATCAGCGGTTGGGTTGCCGCGTCTTTTTTTGCTTTAAAATTCCGCAACTCGGTTGATACAAGCCGTTTTTGGAGGGACAACTCGGTTTGGGCGTTCATCTTTTTGACCTGAACCTCTTTTATGGCGTCCCCCGCCAGTTTCCCGCCGTAGCTTAGCCCCGCAAGTGCCGTCGTGCCGTAAAAAAGTTGCTGGAACTGTTTGTTATCGGGTTCTATCAAAAAGTTGTAGAAAAACGCACGATAATCGTCCACAAACGACGAAAACGAAGGTTTCGGCGTCCCGTCTCCGGCAATATTCGGGTTAACTTTCACTGTCGACGTTTCGATTTTTTGGACAATCCGTTCGATAAAATCCAGTTTTTCCTCTTTCGCCCAATCCGTCTTATTCACAATCTCTTCGACCGTTTCGCGTTTTGCGTTAATCGCCTGCAACATTGAGCTTAAATACTCTTTGACTTTACCCTTCGGCTCTTTGGACTCGGCTATCTTCCCGAGTTCTTCCTCCATAACCTTAACATACTTTTGAACCTCTTTTCCGCTGTCCCGCAAATTTTTGAAAGACAGCCACGACAAGCCGATAATCGCCCCAAAGGACAACGCGCCCAATGCAAAATATTTTATTGAATTTTGAGATTTTACGTCCACCTGCCCGCCATCTTTTCTTCCGCTAAAATTCAGTTCCTTTGCACTCTTAAACATCCCAAAAGGCTGTTGTGAAGGTTCGTTATGGGAAAGATATTTTGAAAACAGCTCGGTCGTTTCGGACAGTTTGTTTCTTATAATCCGAATTTTGCCCGAAAACGCCTGCGTTTCGACCTCGATTAGATTTTCCTGCAAATCTTTTTGAATATCCGCCTCTTTCTTCTTGACCCAAACCTCTTTGAACCCGTCCAAAAAAGTTTTGCTCATAAACGCCGTTGCTGTTAGCGTCAGCACCCCAAGCCCCGCCCGAATGGTCTTTTTATTGGGATTTTGAACCATTTGGACTAACGCCTGCACCGTTTCTTCGTTTATCGAAATATTTCGGGTGAAAGAGGTTATCCATTTTTCTTTGGAAATTTTGTTTGCAATTTTGGCGTTCCGTTTTGCAAACCACGTAGCCGCCGTAATAACCGACATAACCCCGACGGCAAGACCGCTTATCGGGATTAGACTGCTCTCGGGCGAAGTCCTGTTTTCAACGAGTTTGGGCGGAAGTTTAACCCGCTCGGAAATGACCAAGCTGTCCTTTGCCTCGTCAAGCGTAACTTTTGGGGAATTTACGTTGGTATCTTTTACATAAGTATTTACAATTACCCCCTCTTTGGTTTTGTAGTTGTTTCTCTGCTGATGGGGCGTCAAATTCCGTTCCTGCCGTGCCGTTTCCAAGTCGTTAAACCTTACTGCCGTCATTTTCTTCCTTGTCCTTCTTGCTATGTCCCGTGATTTTTCCGTACAAATTGTGTATAAAAGTTCTCAATTTGAACGATTTTTTAGCCTCTTCCGTCTTTTCGTCGTCATCTTTTTCTTCAAACGCCCCAAAGAGTGCAAAAACCGATTTTAAATTTTTCCTGACGGTTGAGACAATCTCGCCCGCCTTCTTGTTTATTGCAGCCTTCAATTCGCCGTAAATCGCGTTCAATTTGTCGAAAATTTCTGCCGATTTAGTCATAAAATTCCGCAACCCCACAGCAACGTTCGACAAAAGATTAAGCGGGCGAAAAACCAAATTCTGCACGATAAAATTAAGCGGTCTTGCCGCTACGGGCGGGAAATTTCTTGCCACCGCCGACATAAAAGCCGAAATCTTTTGAGAAATGTTCATAACATTTTTTTCAAAATTAGCTAAACTGTTTGCCCAATTCTGCGCATCCTGTTGACGTGCAAGTTTTGCCTCACGTTGAGCTTTCAAAAAAGCACCGATTGCGGCACACTCGTTCCAGCTCATCCCGCCGGGCTTTGCAGAGAAATCCGCCTTCCGTACACCGCCTCCCCCCATTCCGCTACAAATCGGACACGCACCCAAAGGAAGCCCGTGCGGACAGGTTCCCGCTTTTACGATATTCGGTTGACTTACTGCTGACGGCACTAAAAAATCCTCTTGGTTGTTCATAAGAGGACACGCAAAAAGGCTGTAAAGGTTTCCATATCGCACGTGGAAATTCTTTTTTCTTTGAGCATTCCGACTATGACGGCTGCGGCTACAGTCGGGGACTTTCACCCCGTTTCCTCTTATTTACTACTTTACAAAAAGCTCTCGAAATTCCAAAAGCTCACCCCCTTATAATAAAATACCCCGTCCCGCAAGTCAACGCTATGTTATGTTTGTTTAAGCAAAAAAAATACCTCCAACCGAAGTCAAAGAGGTATTTTTTGTATATCGTATGGTATTAAGAAACACAAGTTATGCACTGTAATCAAGTTTTTTGGCAAGAGGCGACTCAAGCCCGTCATGACG
>CAMAML010000168.1 GCA_945836835.1 uncultured cyanobacterium
AAGGTAACTGTCCGCCCCTTTCCCCTCCGTACTCCGCCAACAATCTACTGAACATGAAATCATCCCTATCCCACAGGGCGAAGTAGGTTTTACCGTTATTTTGGAGTTGTTAGATTTGCCAAACCTAGAGACGTGGCAAACTTATGCATACCCGTCTCCACACTAGAGTAGTCTGTGGCTACCCCTCAACGATTTTTAGGCCCGAGCTTGTGCCAAGGCTGTAAGCACCTGCCTCTATCATCTTTAAGGCGGTTTCTCGGTCTCTTATCCCGCCCGAAGCCTTAACCTTCAACCCGTGAGGGTTTACCGTCTCAAACATAAGTTTGACGTCCTCGACTTTTGCCCCGACGCCGTTTTTGACAAACCCCGTCGAAGTCTTGACAAAATCCGCACCCGCCTCGACCGAGATAAGGCATGCTTGTTTTATCTCTTCCGAAGTCAAAAGATCCGTTTCCAAAATGACTTTTAGAGGAGTTGTGCCGCACGCAATTTTGACCGCCTTAATATCTTCTCTCACATAATCATAGTTCTTATCTTTCATTGCCGTAACGTTTAAGACCATATCAATCTCATCAGCCCCGTCAGCCTTTGCAACCGATGCCTCAAACGCTTTAACTTCCGTCTTATTTGCTCCAAGGGGAAATCCTATAACCGTAACAACCTTAACCCCGCTCCCCACAAGCTCTTGTTTGGCGAGTTTTACGTAACCGGGATTTATACAACATCCTCTAAAATTATACTTTTTTGCCTCTTCAAAAAGTTTTTTCAACTCTTCCGTTGTCGCGTCCTGTTTTAAAAGCGTATGTTCAATATAATCTTCCAAGTTTCTCATAAAAATTTCCCCTATTTCTTTCCTCTTAACGTGATATATCTCCAAAACCTTATAACATTTGACTTAAAATTATCAGGCATGGGAATATCCGCCGTCGGATAATATTTTTCGTAATTTCTGATTATATTATCCGGCAAACTTTCTCCTCGTTCAAGTGTCTGAAAAATCAACGTCAAATAATCGTCCTGCTCTTCCTTGTATAAAGCGTCACGCCTCCGCAAATCCTCATCCGCCTCGTAATGCACAAGTGCATGAAACGCCGCGTCAATACTTTTGTCGTGAGTATGAGAAGGAAACAGCGGTAAAGCGTGCTGAACGGTCATCTCACCCACCAAAACCTTCCGAATTAATTCGGAAACCAAAACTCTCGCCTCAGTGGAATAAGCCATATTACTTTACTAAACCGAACTCGTTTTCAATAAATCTGACAAGCTCGCCGTAATTTCCGTCAAAAAACTGCTCACTCAATTCTTTCACACTTTCATGTGCCATTTCTTCTCTGTCCAAAGCCGCACTGTAAAAGAATTTTTTACCAACCTTATACCTTACCAAAATACTCTTTGCGGCAAGTCTGTCCATAACCGTTTTAATAGTCGTATAAGCTCTTTCGATCCCGTTAGAAGCCAAATCTTCGACAACGTCCTGTATCGAAATATCACTTCTGTCCTCGGATGAAGTCAAGTTCCATACAGAGTTTAGGATGTCAATTTCTAATTTTCCGCAAGCCACTTTTGCCTACTTTCTTTTTACTAACCATTACTACTATTACTGTAACATATTCATATTTTTTTTGCAACCCCTGAAATGCATGTTTTTACTTTTTCTTTACTTTTTCGATATAATCGTTAAAATTAACCTCGACAGGAATTTTCATGGTATAATTCTGATGAAAGGAAGGCTCGCAACCTATGGGTGATGAGGACAAGCAATACGACGCCACGCCCCGAAAGCTGGAGCAGGCAAGAAAAGAAGGTCAGGTCGTAAAATCTAAAGATTTTTCGATGGCAGTGTCGTTGCTTGTTTTATTTTCCGCAATCTTCGGACTTGCAAATTTCATCTGGAACCAGATTGCCCAACTCTTCGCCCTGATGTACGACCAAATACCGAACGCCCATATCTCAACCATCGGTATAAGCTACATTGCGACAATAACGATTAAAGCTGCCGTGTTGATTATCGCACCGATTTTGTTTCTGGCATGGCTCGTTGCGATTTTGGCAGACTTTGTCCAAGTCGGCCCGCTCGTCGCCATCGCCCCGCTTATGCCAAAACTCGACAAACTCAACCCGACAAAATACTTCAAAAACCTTGCCTCCATAAAAACAGTATTCGAGCTGTTTAAAAACATTGTAAAAGTCGTTCTGCTCGGGTTCATAGGCTGGATGGTTTATTCGGCACACATAAAAACAATATTAATGCTCGTAGCCGTAGACAACAACTTTGCCGTTATGATTGAGTTCGGTAAACTCATGACAGAATTTATCTTCAAAGCCTGCATAGCCTTCTTAATCATTGCCGCCGCAGACTACGGGGTAACTAAATGGAAATTTTTAAAAGACCAAAAGATGTCGTTTAAAGAAATTAAAGACGAATACAAAAACACAGAAGGTGACCCGAACGTGAAAGCGGCACTTCGGCAACGGCGTATGCAAATGTTACAAAGAGGGATGATGGACTCGGTTCCCGACGCTGACTTTGTAGTAACAAACCCGATACATGTGGCATGTGCCTTAAAATACAAAGCCGAAGAAATGGAATCACCGATGCTCGTTGCAAAAGGTACCGAGTTAATCGCAAAAAAAATTATTAAGATAGCACGAGAACATGCTGTTCCCGTTATCGAGAACCCTCCCGTCGCCAGGGCATTGTTTAAAATGGTCGATTTAAACCAACAAATTCCGCCGGAATTATATAAAGCCGTTGCCGAAATTTTACTTTTTGTTTACAACTTGAAAAATAAATCAAAAAATAGTAATATAAATAAAGACAAGAGTTAGTTTAATTTGAAGAGAGCATGCAAGAAACAACAAGAAACAAAATTATCGAATATATAGAACTGGTGCAAAAGGTTGCAAGAGTTGAGTATCACAGAGTACCGAGCCACATGCTCGAGTACGAAGAACTTTTGTCAATCGGGATTATTGCGGTTCAGGCACTTGTCAAAAACAAGTCGCCCGAGCAGCTTGCGAAATATAACGCCGCCTACGTCGCAACCGCCGTCAGGTGGGCTATTCGTAACGAGTTAAGAATACGTTATAAATGGTATTCCCTCAAACATAAAGGGGAAGATGAAAACGAATTAAATGAGCATGACTCCGAAGAACAGAAGAAGGCAAAGGTTCGTGAAGCCATCTACGAAACGGTCTTGTCAATCGAAGGGCTTGCGGAAGCCGCAAGTGATAACGATTCTCCGTTCGACTTCCTCAAAGATCCGCATGCCACACCTGATGAGAACGCTGAAATTTCAGAAATGGGCAGAATGATTAGAGAGGCAATCTCAAAACTTCCGCCAAAAGAAAGAACCGTCGTTGAATACAGATTTTACAGAAACATGCAGGTAAAAGACATCGCAACCCAAATCGGGCTTTCGCCGTCGAGGGTTACGAGAATTGTCCAGTCATCGTTGAACTATATCCGAGAATACCTCAACAAACACGACCAAAACGGGTATTAAGGTGTTGGGATATAACTAAATATGAAAAAAATTTTTACAAAAGAACAAATTAAAGAAATACTCAAAAATTCAACGGATGAAATAATTGAAGACAGTGAAAAATTTGTTGACGAATTTTGTAATGTCCATAACATCAATGATGTTGTTACGAAAGCCGAAGAATGTGTCAAGACAAAATACCATAAAATAAATGATTATAACAAAGAAACCCA
>CAMAML010000169.1 GCA_945836835.1 uncultured cyanobacterium
TCACTGACTTTCTGTTTCTATTTAACCAAAAACAAAATCGATATGCAGGGGAGGGCAGAATTTCTTAATGAGCCTTTAGCTACATTTTTTAAAGGCGAATTTAGAAATTCGGGTGAGGGGGCAAACGTTACGGTTAATTGGCACTCGTGCGACACCCAAAGAAACGTAAAATTTGTAGGTCGGGTTTACCAACCCGACAATCCAATTTATCGTTGTCGTGTTCAATGAAAATGTTGAACACGACCTACGCGACTACCGCGAAAATTTTACGTTATTTATCTTGGTTTCATGTTTTCTTTTCCTATTGTTTTTTTTAATCACCTAGACACAACGCAGAGTGCGCGGTGTAACGGTTGTTGGAGTCGTAGTTCGAGCTGTAGGAAGGGTTGAAGCGCCGAATGTACGCGGCCGCTGCGGAACCCTCACGGCTCGACCAATAGAGGCCACTAAAGTTGGAGACCGGTGAAGAATATTCTTCTTCTGAAGGAGGGAACTTGCAGCTCCAGGTTGAGTATCGATCGCATATTGTTTGGTTAAATGCAACCCTTTCGTAAACATCAATCGGCACGCCGAATTGCAGGGTTGCTATTTGGGCTAAGGTTTCTGAGCTTGGTAAATGCAAGCCAAGGTCGTGGCATGCCTTAACGGCTCCGCCCCACATATCTTCATCCTGTCTTTGGTTGCTGCCGCCGTCACTGCCATCGTAGCAGTTCGTTATCCCGAGTTCATTTTTGTATTTGGTACATTCCGCTTGCGTTAGTGGAGCGTAGGTATCTCCGAGGTAAACCATGCCTAAAAGTGAGTTCATTGTGCGTACGTCAGTGCCGACTTTGTTCGGTCCTTTTGCACCGTTAATGTCAAAGACCATGCTGACACAACCTGCGGTTGCGTTTGTTTCGGGCTTGCCGTCCACGACCGACCACGTATATTGTTTTGTCTCATCCAGTGCTTGACATTCTTTCCCGTAAGTTAAAATAATCGGAGTTCCGTCGCCTGTCACAATCCCGACCGTATCCATATCGCCAGAGTTTGCCTGTAACGCCTCAAGAGTTTTCCCCGTTGTTAACTCTGCTACTTTATACGTTTTTAAACTGCTACCTGTCCCAATATTACTAAAACTTTCACCGCCCCAGCATTCGCCAAGGTGGTCCTTGTCACAAATTTTTGCTATGCTCAAGTGGTTTTTGAGCTCGTTTACAAAATCCATGGTCGTGTTATACCGCCCGATTTTACCTAAAGAATTCATCTTTTCGGTCGCTTTGGTGAATTTATATTTGACCGTCCTAACTTGTTCTTTCCGCACCCTTTCCTGAATATTCGTGACTAATGTCGGCATGGTCACTGCCGCCACCACGCCGATAACTCCAAGGGTTATTAGGATTTCAGCTAATGTGAAAGCGTTGTGTAGTTTTATGTTTTTTCTCATTTCTACCTCCTTTTTTACTATTATACAACTTAAGTGCGTAAAAGTCAATATTATTACAGTTTTAAATTTATTTTAATATAAGGTTTAATTCTGTAATATAAAGAGAGGTGTTATGGACGTAAAGCTAAATTTCGGAAAACAGATTAAAAAATTCAGACAGCAAAAAGGCTTGTCCCAAGAGGAATTGGCGGAGAAGCTCGATATTTCTCAGCAAACTTTGAGCAAAATCGAATGCGGGAAAAATTTCTTAACCGCCGAAACGCTCGAAAAAATTCCAAGCGTTTTAGGCGTAAATATTTGTGAGCTTTTTAAGTTTGAAGAGGATGATTGCTCCGCCGAGGACACTCTGCGTCAAATCGAGCAGATATTGCAACTCATAAAAACCGACTCTAAAAAGCTCGACTGTGTCCATAACCTAATCCGTGAAATCGCTCTTCTGTAACCGTTGTGTCAAAATTTGCCCCGCTTGCTCAAAATTCATCATTAATCCTCGGTTAAATTCCGACGCTTAAGCCTGCACAAAGGTTTATTCCCTGCCCGGTTATCCCTTTTGCGTCCTCCGAAATCAGGTATCTTACAAGTTTTGCGACCTCTTCGGGCTTTACAAAACGCCTTTGGGGAATACATTCCACAATTTCTTCTTTAGAAAACTCGCTTTCGTCAATCGAATTTAAGCCAAGTTCCGTGTCGACCCAGCCGGGGTTAATCGTGTTTACGGTAATCCCAAACTCCGCCAATTCCAGGGCTAAAGCCTTCGTCAGTCCCAGCAATCCCGCTTTTGTCGAAGAATATAGGCTTGCGTTTGCCTCGCCCATTACTCCCGAAATCGAGCCGATATTGATAATTCGTCCCCACTTTTTATTTTTCATATGCCCGACGGAGGCGGAAATAAGTCGTATCGGGGTAATCAGGTTTGTGTGAAAAATTCGCTCGACATATTCCGACTTCATCTTGTCGATTTCTCCGTAGATGTACTCGCCCGCATTATTCACCAAAACGTCGATTTTGTGTTCCCTTATAAACTCTTCCAAAACCTCGCTTTCAGAGGACAAGTCGCACCGACAAAACCCCGCACCTCCAAAACTTTTAAGCAGTTCAAGGTTTCTTCCGCACACAAATACCTCACCGCACGCTCGCAATTCTTCCGCAATCGCACGCCCGATACCTCTTGTTGCTCCAGTTACAAGAATATTCATAGGTAAAAACTACTTAACCAATCCGAACCCTAACAGGAAGGTGCAAACCAAAAATACGCCCGCAACAATTCCCGTCAGTTTGTTCAAGCCTTTTTCCGCACTCTTTTGAGACGAAAAGAGTTGAGATGCTCCGCCTATTCCCGCAATTCCGTCGCCTTTCGGGGAATGTAAAAGTATTAAAACGATTAATAACAACGCCGATATTGTTTGTGTTGCCCATACAAATGATAACATTACTGAATTTTCTCCTTTTTCTTGGAAATGAAATGAGCTCTTTTCGAGTTCAACTTGATACTTTTGAAGGTGTACAACCTTGCCGGACGTTTCGAGGACGACTTTGTATACTCATCCAGTTCCACAAGCCCCGCAGTCGAAAGAGCCTTCTTTCTGAAATTCCTTTTGTCCAATTTCTTGCCCATAATCAGCTCGTACGATTTTTGCATCTCGGTCAGGGTAAACTTTTCGTTCAAAAGCTGATAAGCTACGGGGCAAATCTCTAATCTTTCACGAGTTCGTTTGAGAGAGTACTGTATAATCTCTTTGTGGTCGAACGCCAAAGGCGGCAGCTCGGAAACCTTATGCCAGCCCAATTCCGACGTGGAATTGACGTTGATGTCCTCGGCTCTGACGAGTGCAAAATAAGCACAGGTTATAACTCTTGCATTAGGGTGTCTCAAAGGATCTCCGAACGTGTAAAGCTGCTCCAAATAAATGTTGTCAACGTTTGTACGCTCTTTAAGCACTCTCAATGCCGCCTGGTCGAGGTTTTCGCTCAAGCGAACGTAACCGCCGGGGATAGCCCATTTGTCTTTAAATGGTTCGTTCAATCTCTTTACGAGCAAAACCTGTATTGCGTTATTGATTATTGTGAGTATTACAACGTCGACCGTTATCTCGTGTGTCTTAGTTTCGTTAAACATAATTTCCTACCTGTTTCTATCATACTATAAAAACCAAATTTTACATAAATTAATATTCAAATTTGTTAATATTTTTTTACAACTTGAATTTGCGGAAAAAGTATGTGTTAAAATACGCCATGTACAAAAAACTTGGAAATGGTATAATAGTCGTATGAAAATTAAGTAAGTTT
>CAMAML010000170.1 GCA_945836835.1 uncultured cyanobacterium
GTGTAGCATGAAAAAGACCGGCTGGCAACGTGAGGAGTTTAGTAACCCTCCCGTCTTTCCCGCACATTCTGGACGTTTATTTAACCTCTTTTGCAATAATATCCGTGATGTCGTCTCCGCCGAAGAATACCACGTCTTTGGGAAGTACAAGGTCGTAGTTCATGCTCTTTGCTTTTGAGACGACCGTTGCCCTGATTTCGGTGTCTAAATCCTTTATTCGCTTGTTGTAGTTTGTATCGAGTGCAATTTTTTTGCCGTTAATCTCGTTTCTGTATTTTTCTTCCAGTGCTGCCGCTTTTTTAGGGTCGGTTTCTTTGGAAATTTCTTCACGTGCCTTTTCCAATGTCGCCTGCATGCTTTTCATCTGTTTTTCCTGCTCGGCTTTCAATGCTTTTACCGAGGATGAGTTTGTCAAAATCTTTGTCGTATCGATTACGGCAACCCTTGGAGTCGGGTCGGAAATTGCAATGTTGTTGAGTGAATACCCCACCCCAAATGCCAATACCGAAAAAATTACAACCTGAAATTTTCTGATGTCCATAAAACTTTTAACCTCATTTTTTTGCTTTTACAAAACCAATTTTTTCCCAAAAATCTTGAGGAATAAATTAGACACTCGGGCAGTTATTGTAAAATAGTGTAACAAATTCGTTAGAGGATTAAAGTTTTTGGGTAAATAAACCGTATACATAATCGTAGAAAGTTTTTAAGGAGATTTATTTTATGAGTTATGAAGGATTGATTACCGAACACAAAAAAGAAGCTGATTTTGACAATTTGCAAAAAGATATTAACAAGGTTGAAGAATTTATCGACAAGTGTTTGAAAGTTATTCTTGAGTGCGGAAGTTCTTCCGCCGAGCGGGATTTCAACGTAACGTCGATGTAAGAATAATCGGGGTGGGCTAAAAACCGACCCCGATATTATTTTTTTCTGAATGATTTTTTTAATTACGTGGGCGAAATTAAGGTCAGGAAAACTTTTCCATGATATTATATAGGGGATGAAGAAATTTTGTTTAGAAGTGAAAAAGTTCATACTTTCCAAAATTTTCGGGAAACTTTATTATCGTACGGGAAAATGCAAGGCGTGCGGAAAGTGTTGCGAAAAGATTTACGTAAAACACTACAACCACGTGGTACAAGACGAGGAAGAATTTAAAAAACTCCAATTTTTGCACAGGTTTTACACCTATTTGAAGATTGTGGACAAGGACGAGACGGGGCTTGTGTTTGAGTGCCAAAACCTCGATAAAGAAACCCGAAAATGCAAAATTCATAAATCCCGCCCCGCCATTTGCCGAAGATACCCGCAGGAAGAGCTGTTTTCAATGGGCGGGGCGTTGTCGGACGATTGCGGGTTTCAAATGAAACCGATTATCCCGTTTGAAAAGGTGCTTGAGAAAGCAAAAAAGTCGCTTAAAATAATTTTGCCATTTGTGTTTTTGTTTTCGGGGGCTTCTACTTATGCATACAACGGGTTTTCGGATAAGATGACGAAGAAATTCAGGACATGCTCGATTTATTCGGAAGAAAATACCGTAAATCTCAAAGGTACTGTTTTTAACGACATGAAATTCTTTTTTAAAGACGGTGCGGGCATGTGTAATTTTCACGAAATTGTCTACACGATTTACGGGCAACTCTCTTTTTCGTGCAAATTCACGCCCGACAAGGTCGAAGAACTTTATAAATCCATGTCATCTCGTACTCAAACTTCGTTTTCAAACCCGACGGCAGAGCTTTGGGACGGCTACGTAAATAACCCCGACGTTTGCACCAAAACAGTTAAAATGTACATCCCGGGGCATCCGCTTGTTCCCGAAGAGTATCTTCCGTGGCATTTCAAAAAATAATAATTCCCGCTCGGATTTTCCCCTTCTCTACTCCGCCGCGCCTTTGTCTCCCGCACCTCTGCCCACGTTTTTTCCCATGCCCTGCCTTTTGGCATGCCCTTTCATAAAAAATAAAAACGGATTGAAAAGACAATCCGTTGAAAAAATTTGTAGGGGAAAAATAATTATGTAAATAAAAAATAAATGATTAGCAAAGGAAACCGCCGCCCGAGCTGCAAGAACCGACAGCAGAACTTGTAAAGCCCGTGCCAGCAGCACCAAAACCACCATCGGAGGATGAAGTTTGTGCAAAGTTCATCGCAATATTAAGGTTTTGGACGTAAGTGTCATGGGATGCCATGCCCTCACTCGGGTCAATGTTCACGTATCCGCAGTTGATATTGAGTGAAAACGGGTTTGAAGGGATGAACATGTCGTATCCGCCACCCGTGGACATCGAGAATATCGGGGTTGGTGCAAGTGCCAAAGATCCCGCCGTTTCAACGTCCTTGTTTGAAGATTTTGAAGCCGATGCCGATTTTTCCAAATTGTTTGAATTACCTGTCAAAATGCTGTTCATCTTTTGAACTCCTTAATATCAACTCTTACTCTTATATAAAAAAAAAATAAGAGGGCTGATTTCAGGGTTTAATATTTTTGTTACAAAAGTTAACCATTTTTTGTTTTGCAAATTTTTTGGTTTGTATTATAATAGAGCAAGAGATTAAGAGATATGAAAGAGTTTAAGAAAACAAATACAGTAACATACAATCTGATGTCGTTTACGGGGTTCAAGTCCTTGATAATGTTCGCTTATCTGTTGGAAGCACCCCGCAGTCTTCAAGATTTGATTGAATTTTTTAAGAACAATGAGTACATCCACGAGGCACTTTCGACGGATACAATCAGGGTTTATTTTTCGTCCCTGAAGCGTATAGGATGCGAAATCGCAAGAACAAAAGACGGCAGGACTTCCCGCTATCAAATTGTTTCACATCCTTTCCAGATGAAAATTCCGGATGTACAAATAAAGAGCTTGGAAACGATTTACAAAATGGTTTCCAAAACCAATAACATCGAAGAGGTTTTGTGTTTGGACAAGTTCCTCAGAGAGTTGGCGGAAAAACTCGGTTCTGTCGACTTGCTTGAAAAGTTTAATTCGTTCTCGATTTTTAAGAATTTGGACTTGAGCCTGGTCGAGAGCCTTGTCGAGCATTCAAAGCATGGCAGAGATATACTTATTGAGTACAACTCGCCGACTTCGGGGTTAAAAGAAATTAAAGTTACCGCAAGCAGCGTAGGGTTATCGAACGGCAAACTTTACCTCTACGGAACGAGTTATGAATACAGTCAGGAAACATATTATCAAGTGTCAAGGATTAAGCGGATATTAGACATAAATCTTGAAAACAGCGATAATGCGGTTGAGCTTAAGACTGTAACCGTAGGGTATGAAGTTTCCGCAAAATGCGAAGAGCTTGCACTTTCTCCCGAGGATAAGATTATCGAGATTAAGCCGAATACCATGCTCATCGAAACGACTACTTCAAACCTGTTTGATTTGAAACGTAAAATTCTCGGCTACGGAGCTTTCGCCGAAGTTCTTTATCCCGAAAGTTTCAGAGAAGAGGTAAAATCAACTCTTGAGGAAATGTATGAGGGGTATCAAAATGTCTAGAAACAATACGAGTGCAAAATATAACGAATCTTGTGTCAGAATTTTTGATATTCTCAAACTGTTTTCTAAAGGAACGGTCGATTTTGCCGACGTAATCAATCTTTTTGCTTACGAAAACGGCGAACTTACCCAAAATGCAAATGTTCTTTTGAATAAATATTTGAACACGTTG
>CAMAML010000171.1 GCA_945836835.1 uncultured cyanobacterium
TAGGAACAACGGTCGTTACAATAGCATCAAGTCGTTGTGCGTAGGCGATGAAAAGAGCTTTTCGTTTTTTTTGTTTCTGATGAGGGAGGGGATAAATCTCATAGGAACGTGTTTTAATCACAAGTTATAAATTTTCTTTACATGTTTACAATTTTGAAAAATTTTGTTACAATATGTTTATAGAGAGATTAGCAGGAGAGATTTATGCACGGATTTCTGGCAATTTTTACCGATATACCAATTTTGATAGTATTGTCCCTGTTTATAGGGTCTATAATATTTTGTATCAGGAAATATATGTTTGTACAAAAAAATCTTAAACTGTTGGAAAGCTTTTTGGCAAACTTCAAAAAGTCTGATTTGAACTTCAGATTTAAAGAAATCGACGAGTGGATGTCGGCAAACCCATACGTAAAGACTTCGTGGGGTGAGTTTAAGAACACGCTTGTGTTTTCGGAGTCGATTGCCCTGAAAGGTCAGAACAACAATATTATGTACAAGGAGGTTTCGTCGACCATTCAAAACATCCAAACAACGGTTGACCCTCTGTATTTCTTCAACGAAGAAACCCTTGTTACTTCAAAATTCAACTACAAGTTTGTCCAAACGGTTTCGACAATCTTGACGGGTTGCGGACCTTTGTTTACGTTTATGAACATCGCTCTTGCGTTCGGTAACATTGACTTTTCATCGCAGGAAAATACGTTATCTTCCTTGTCGGGGTTCATCGGGAAGATGCAGATTGCGGCGTTGGTTTCCGTTGTTGCGGTAGGATGTTCCCTGATATTCATTATTGTTGAAAAACTTGCTTATAATAACCTTTGTAAAAAGAATTTGTACCTCGTTCAAAACAGGTTCACAAGCCTTTTCTACAACGTTTCGGCAGAAAAATTCCTGCTTGAACTTTTGAAGGAGACAAAAATTCAAAACAACTCGCTCCAGCATATGATTACGGAATTGCCGGATAATTTCAAGGTTTCGCTCAATTCCAGCGTTGCAAGCAATTTGGTTCCGTACTTGGAAAACCTTATCTTCGGGTTGAACGTGCTTAACAAAAAAATAAAAGAGGTTGCAAGCTCGGGCAAAAGCGATGACGTGGACGAGTTATTCTAGCGAGGGTTTGGACTGATGAGTATCGGCGGAAAAGGTAAAGGCGGAATAGAAGAGGCTTCGGACAACATATTTTGGACGACGATGTCCGACTTGATGTTGGGGTTGGCGATTATTTTCATGACCCTGTTTATCCTTGCGATGACCGGATTTTCTCAAGAGAAAATCAAGGTTGAGCAGCAAAGGGTCGAGGCGACAAAACAGCTTGCCGAAAAATTGCAAAACGAAAAGATTGATGCAACCGTTGATAATTTGACCGGAAGCGTAAAGATTTCGGATGTGGAACTTTTTGAGGTCGGAAGTTACAATTTGTCCCCGAAGGGGAAGCAGTTTTTGGATAAATTTGTGCCGATATATTTAAATGTTTTGCTGGAAAATCCTGCTGTTGCGGATAATATAGAAAATATTATCGTTCAGGGGCATACCGATTCACAGATGTTTAAGGGTGCAAACAGTGAAAACGAGCAGTTCTCAAAAAACATGTTTTTGAGTTTGCAAAGAGCATACGCCGTTCAGGAGTATATGTTTAAAACGAATTATAACAAAAATTACGATCCTATATTGCGAAAAATCCTCGTCGTGGAGGGTAAATCTTACGCAGATCCCGTCTTGAACGCCGAAGGTAAAGAAGATTTGAAAGAAAGTCGTAGGGTAGAGCTAAGATTAAGAGTGAAAGGGCAGAGCATAGGTAGTATGTTCGGGTTGAATTTCAATGGTGATTAACGAGAATTTTATATTAGAAACCATAAATATGGTAAAGCTGAATAAACTTGACATTCGGACGGTTACGCTTGCAATCAGCTTGAGGGATTGTATGCACCCCGATGTTGATGTTGTTTGCGAAAAGATTTACAAAAAGATAACCAAATACGCAAAAAATTTAGTCGAGTTTGCCGAAGAGATTGAGAATGACTATTCAATCCCGATAATAAACAAGCGGATTTCGGTGACCCCGATTTCGATTGTCGGAGAGGCTTGCGAAAGTCCCGACTACGTAAAGATTGCAAAGACTTTAGACCAAGCGGCAAAAGATGTCGGCGTAAACTTTATCGGCGGGTTTTCGGCACTTGTGGAAAAGGGGATGACCAAGGGAGACGCACTCCTTATGGAAAGTATTCCCGAGGCGTTGGCACAGACCGAAAGGCTCTGTTCTTCCGTGAACCTTGCAACTTCAAAGGCGGGTATAAATATGGACGCCGTTTTGAAGATGGCAGAGGTTATAAAGAAGTCGGCGGAACTGACGAAAGACAGGGACAGTATCGGTGCCGCCAAGCTGGTTTGTTTTTGTAATTCCGCAAGCGATAACCCGTTTATGGCAGGGGCTTATTGCGGGTTTGGCGAACCCGAATGTGCCTTGAACGTCGGCGTGTCGGGGCCGGGGGTTGTTCGAGCGGCTATCGAAAAATTACCGAAAGGTGCGGATTTGAGCGTTGTTGCAAACACGATTAAAGAAATTGCCTTTAAGATTACCTCGACGGGTGAACTTATCGGCAGAAAGCTGGCGGACAGGCTGAATGTCCCGTTCGGGGTCGTGGATTTATCGCTTGCACCGACGCCCGAGGCGGGAGACAGTGTTGCGGGTATATTTCAGGCAATGGGGTTAGAGTTTGCGGGGGCTCACGGCACAACAGTTGCACTTGCAATGCTCAATGACGCGGTCAAAAAAGGCGGGATTATGGCGTCTTCTCACGTGGGCGGTTTGTCGGGTGCGTTTATACCGGTTTCGGAAGATGCTGGCATGATTGACTCGGTTAACGTCGGGTGCTTAAATATAGATAAGTTAGAGGCAATGACGTGCGTATGCTCGGTCGGGATAGATATGGTCGCCGTTGCGGGGGACACCCCCGTCAGTACTATTGCGGGCATTATCGCCGATGAAATGGCTATCGGGATGATTAACAAGAAAACTACGGCGGTAAGGTTAATCCCCGCTATCGGGAAAAAAGTCGGCGATAAAATTTTCTTTGGCGGACTGCTCGGCGAAGCTCCCGTTATGGCGGTCAATAAGTTTTCCTCCGAAACGTTTGTCAACAGAGGGGGAAGAATTCCCGCACCAATTCACAGTTTGAACAATTAAAACCAAAGGATTTTTATAATGGGGAAATCGTTACATCAATTATCAGAAGATTTGAAAGAATTTATGATAGCACAAAGTCAGATTAACTTGGGGCATTCGGCGCCAAAGGTTGAACGTTACCATAATTTGACGATTATTATGGATGTTGTAAAGGACAAAATTCCGTGCATAGTTGTACGTATCGGAATTTCGGAGGCAAAATACGAAATAGCTTCCGGGGAAAGAATGGATGGATCTTTGGGGGTAGAAGAGCGGTATATCCAAAGGTGGTTTATGAAAAACGGGATAATCGACAACCTCAACGAGTGCTGGGTAAGAAGGATTAAGAACAGAGGAAAAATCACCGATATTGAAGAATAATTTTTTCTATGGTATGCTTGTTATGGGTAAAGCAGTCGGATAATCGCGCCTTATCGGGTGAGGAAAGTCCGTGCATCCAAGGACAGACCGCCGGAGAAACTCCGGACGACG
>CAMAML010000172.1 GCA_945836835.1 uncultured cyanobacterium
CTCAGGGTACAGAGCAGGACAATATTCCATTCGAATAAATCAACAGTACAGAGTTTGCTTTCATTGGATAGATAACAACGCACACAACGTAGAAATTGTAGATTACCATTAAAATAACTTTACAATGGGGTTGACTATACGTACTACGTAGTATATAATATAGACAAAGGAGTACAATTATGAACGACAGATTAATCCCGATACCGCATATAGGCGAAATTCTTACGGAAGAATTTTTGGATCCGCTAAATATTTCTCAAAACGCGTTAGCTTTGGCAATAGGCACACCGTCAAACAGGATTAACGCTATCGTAAGAGGTCAAAGAGGGATTACCGCCGACACTGATTTGAGGTTGACAAAATATTTCGGACTTTCAAAAGGTTATTTTTTAAGGCTACAAACCAACCTTGAACTCCTTGAGCAATCAAGAAAAATCGAAAAAGAATTGGACAAAATCATCCCGCTTAAACGAACAGAAATCAACAATTCCGCATTGGAAAGCTAAAATTGACTTATTCCTCTTCATTCACCCATTTTTTTGTGTCGAAACGTAAGTCTTTCAGGGTAATTTTAAGAGACTCGACGTAAGGTTTAAACTTTACGAGAATTTGGGTTTTCTTTAAAAGAAGTTCTTGGGCTATAACCGGGTTTTCGCATGCTATAACCATTACCCCGCCCCCAATCAGAGAATAGGGGCGTGAATGTTTTGCAAACTTTTCGCCGGCAACTTTTGCCCAAAATTTGTACAAATTAGACCGCGTAAGCGCCTTTTTGAACTCCTTTTTAGACAAAAGTTCTTCCATTAATTCTTCGGTTGATGTAAAATCGGTGTATAAGATTTTTTTCAAATTTGCACCTCCGCCGTTTTTCTGATAGAGTATAAGAATGGAAACAAGTCAATTAGATAATATCATAAAATCATCAAAAAAAATATTGATAATCTCGCACATCAATCCCGACGGGGACACTTTGGGGAGCATGTGCGGGCTTTATTCGGCTATTTGGGACAACTTTAAGAAGAAACCCGACATGCTCCTAATGTCGCCGATACCGCAAACTTATACTTTTTTACCGTACTGCGAAAAAGCAAAACACATATCCGAATACGACACGTCAAGAGAATACGATTTGGTGATAAACACGGACGTTGCCTCCGCAGACAGAATGTTTGACTCGGCGCCGCTCTTTAATCGTGCAAAATTTACGGTAAATATCGATCACCATATTACAAACAACGGTTACGCCCAACTAAACTTTGTATGTCCCGACGCAAGCTCGACGGGAGAAGTTTTGTTTGCCTTGATGAAAGAAATGAGGTGGAAAATTTCGCTAAACACCGCAACCTGCCTTTACACGGCAATTCTTACCGATACGGGGGCGTTCAGGTTTCAAAATACGTCCCAAAACACCATGAGTGCCATCGCAGAACTCATCGGAATTGGGGTTAATCCGTCACTTATTTATAAGTATTGTTACGAAACAAACTCCAAAAACCATGTACTTTTTCAGGCGTATTGCATAAGTAAAGCGGTATTTCTAAACGATGATAAAATCGCATACATCCAAGTGTACAAAAAAGATATGGAAAAGTTTAACGTTCCCGATGATTGCACCGAGGGTCTTGCGGAAAAATTGAGAGCAATCCTTCCCGTGGAAATTGCTTTTATCGTAAAACAGCTTTCGCCAAAAGTTTCAAAAGTTTCGATGCGGAGCGAAACCGTCGACATTTCCGCCATTTGTGCAAAACTCGGCGGGGGCGGCCACAAACTTGCGGCGGGAGTTCTAATCAAATCGGGAATGAAAGACGCAACAGGTAAGATTTTAAACGAGATTAACGACACAATAAAATTATGAGAGTAAAAGGGAATTTCAGTTTTATAGACAGCATAAAAACTCTGGTAATGTCGGGTATTGAAAACGATTTTTTCGGAATGGCGGCAGAAATGGGGTTCATGCTTGTTATCGGGATTTTTCCGTTCATGCTCTTTTTGATGTCGGTTTTCGGCTGGATGGGAAACAAATCTTTAATGGATCCCGTCATAATCTTTTTGGCAAACTTTATGCCCGATCAGTCCATGAACCTTCTGATTACGGTACTGTCGGAGGTTATGATTTTTTCTCAGGGCGGAATTATGGCGATTACGGGATTTATTGCAACCTGTTTTCTCTCGATGAACGCAATGGCGGTCGTTTTAAAGGGGCTTAACCGTGCATATAAGGTTAAAGAAACCCGTAACCTTATTTACACGAGAGTTCTTTCGCTTTTGATGATACTTGTTGACACCATGGTTTTGTTTGTATCAATAAACCTGATAGTATTTGGTAAAGTTATCATAAGTTTTTTGGTACACCATGCCTTTATCACAAAACCGATTGCGATGATTTTACTCATGCTCCGCTGGCCGATTGCGTTTGCGGCGTTATTCCTTATGGCGTTTTTAAGCTATTATATTCTTCCCGACCTCAAAGGTAACGAAAAATTTAAGCGAAGAAGTGCCATTCCGGGTTCGTTTTTCTTTGTAATTTTTTGGTTGGCGGCGTCGTGGGGATTTTCGATTTACGTAAACAACCTTAAAACTTACAATATGGTCTACGGCACAATCGGGGCGTTTGCGGTGCTTATGGTTTGGCTTTATTACTCCTCAATTCTTATCCTTATCGGCGGGGAAATCAACTCCCAAACCTACAACAGAATGAGGGTGAAAGCCGAAGAAATTCAGGCGGATTTCGACGCCTTAAAAAAAAATGATTATAAATAGTGGCTTCATTGGGAATGTTTATAGTAAAATAGAGTTATGATTACGGAATTTTTGGAAAATTTAGGGATAGCGGAATGGATAGCGGATGCGATAGCAGACAGCTTGGCTCTTGTCCCGTTTCTTTTCGTCGTGTTTGTGCTGATAGAACTCTTTGAGTTTTATTTTGCGGATAAGGTTAAGTCGTTTATAAAATACGCACAAAAAGGCGGACCGCTTGTCGGAAGTTTAATCTCAATCATTCCTCAGTGCGGATTTTCGGTAATCGCAAGCACCTTGTATATAAGAAAATACCTGACACGAGGAACGCTTGTTGCAATTTATCTTGCAACATCCGACGAGGCACTGCCCGTATTGCTCGCAAACCCGCACCGGTACAAGTTTATCCTGCCGATTATTTTAATCAAAATCGGAGTATCCGTCCCCGTAGGCTACCTTATAGATTTTATTTTTAAGCCGAAAATAAGAGAGGCTGCCCCGACATCCGAACAAGCCGAACAAACCGACGCCACGGGTATGAAAGAAGAACCGCACATAAAAGACGGTTGTTGCAGGCATGACGTCTTAGCGACTGACAAAGCTCAACTCTTTATTCACCCGATTAAACACACATTTAATATTTTTATATTTATCCTTGTGATAACCCTTATTTTGAACGGATTAATCGATGAAACTAAAATTTCAAACATCTATCAAAACGGGTTTAATTTTTATACAATAATCCAGCCCGTGATAACGGCGATTATCGGCTTAATTCCGAATTGTGCGGTGTCACTTGCAATCACCATGATGCTGATAAAAGGCTCGATAACTTTTGGCTCCGCGATGTCAGGGTTAATGTCAAACGCGGGACTTGGGCTTTTGGTTCTGCTCCGTGCAAATCCGCCAAGGGATAATA
>CAMAML010000173.1 GCA_945836835.1 uncultured cyanobacterium
CTCCCGAAACACCTTTACCACACCCTAAATTTTTATCTCTAAAAAGTGTTTTTACTTCACAGTCCCAATCAATATTTTCCAATATGTAGTCTCTCACTTTTTGTATTTTTTCAGATTCACCAACTACACTTTCTCTTGCTCCATCCGAAGCAATATAAAATCGTGGAGGTTTTGCGATTTTTATTTGTTCTAAAACAATTTTGGTTGTTTCAAGTCTATTGAAGGTTATAAATAATACTGCTTTTTTCATAAAATATTTTCTTACCCTCTTTTATCCGTTTCCGCAATCCTTATATTCGCTTTCTCTTTATTCTTATATGAATACCCAGTATTGTTATAATTCTGTAGGTAGATGTTACGCTGTCTTTGACGGAAAATATCCGTGTTTTCAAGTAGTATCTGATTTTGCGAGATTTTTCGACCGCCATAATTTCTTCCGGTGTGAAATACTTGCAAATGACATCATAACGTTCCGATAAAGAAAGTTTTCGAGTTTTTTCATTAGTCGAAACCCCGTTTAAGCCATAGTTTGCAACAATTATCGGGAGGCGTTGGAATACGACACCCGCAAGTAAAAACTGTAACCACTTTTCATAATCCGACACAATTTTGTAGTTTTCGTTATACATCCCGAAATTTTCAAATAATTTTTTGGAAATAAATACTCCCTGGGTGCAAATATTTGCCACGAGAAAGTATTCTTTGGTTAAAACCGACGGATAATTTAATACGTTAATACTTTTATCGTTCATACAAGTTCTGCAAGTCCCGTAGTAAACATCCGCAACATTACCCTCGGTAAAACAATAATACAATTTTATTACGTCTTTGTCGTAAAAATAATCCCCCGCATTCATAAAAATTAAATATTCACCGCTTGCAAGCCGTATACCCTTGTTGCAGGCGTTGTAAATTCCGTCGTCCTTTTCGGACACAAATTTGTCTATCCTGTTCTTATATTTTTCAAAAACATCCAAAGTCGCTTGATTTGACCCGCCGTCTATCACGACCCACTCAAAATCCTGACAAGTCTGCCTGACAATACTTTCGCAAGTCTTTTCCAAATTCGGCTCGTTATAGCAAATTGTGATTATACTCAGCTTTTTCTCGGTAACCTCGCCCACCGTACATAGCTCCCTAATATTCTCTGTTTTCCCCGATAATATGATAACATAAACAAAATAAAAAGCGAGGGCAACTTTCTACGGTCGCCCTCGTGAAATTCACTCATACATAAACAACATCACCTAAGTTTGAAAAATTTGACCGCAAAAAGTTTCCCTTTTTACGACCTAGTGAATTTCAGTAATTTTGTTTTTGTCGTCAACCATGACAACGGTCGGCTTGTGAGTTTCGATTTCACGTGCGTCAAGCCCAGCATAAGTTATGATTATAACCTTATCCCCCGGCTGAACCCGTCTTGCGGCAGCACCGTTTAGACAAATGCAACCGCTGTCTTTCTCGCCCTTTATGACGTAGGTTTGAAACCTTTCGCCGTTGTTAACATCCAGGATGTCAACTTTTTGAAACTCTCTTATTTTTGCCGCAACCATTAAGCTCTCGTCTATCGTGATTGAGCCGACGTAGTTAAGGTTCGCGTCGGTAACGGTTGCTCTGTGTATTTTTGAAAATAGAAATTCTTGTATCATGTCTTTTATACCTCGGCTACGACATTATATCACGAACAAATTTTATCTACAAATTTTTATTCCACCGAGAACTTATATCCGCCCCCGTAGATTGTGGAGATGTACTTTTTGCCGTCGGAAATCTTGTCCAGCTTTGAGCGTAAATGGCGAATATGAACCCGTATGGTCTCTATTGCATCATCCGGAGAATACCCCCAAACCTCTTTGAGCAACTGTGCCGAAGAAACCATATTCCCGTAGTTTTGGAACAGAAGATTAAGAATGTCAAACTCTATCGGAGTAAGTTTTGCGACTTTTTCGTTAATCTTTACGCAATATGTCTCCGGGATAAGGGTAACTTCTTTAAGCGTCAACAGCTCTCTTGTGGAGGCGGATTTCGGGATTTGTCCGTAACGCTTGAGCAGCGCCCGCACCCTCACCTGCAACTCCTCCATCTCAAACGGTTTTACCAAATAGTCGTCCACCCCTATGTTGAACCCGTTCACCTTGTCGTTAATCTGCGACAGAGCAGTCAGCATAAGGATTGGAATATCTTTTGTTTCGTCGTTTTTGCGAATTCTTTGTGCGACGGTAAACCCGTCAACCTCGGGCATCATAACGTCCAAAATCACGAGAGCGGGCATTTCCTGCTTGCACAGTGCAAACCCCGTCGTGCCGTCATATGCCTGAACTACGGTATGCCCCGCCAATTCAAGGTTAACCTTGATAAGCTCGTTTATCGCATTGTCATCGTCTATAACCAAAATTTTGCTCATATCTTAATTGTAGTCCCAAAAAGTATTTTTTAAAGTAAAAATCACCAATACGTGTAACAATTCTTAATAAAAGATAATCCGCTTGAAGGATGAATTTAGGGGGATTTTGAGGGATATTGTAAAAAAAGATTACAAAATGCGGAATTTTGATAGCAAAACTTTTAAAAATTTCGTTTTTTATTGTAATATGTAGTAGCAAAAAGTGTAAACTAAACATCATTTATAAGGAGGCTCATGAATTGGCAATAACTTCACCATTTACGGCATTTGAAAACGGAAAAACGGAAATACATTTGGGACAACACGTCTTGGCGGAATTTTTTGATTGCGACCCGAATATATTGAACAGCTTGGACAAGGTAGAAAAATATATGGTAGATGCGGCACTGGAGTGCGGAGCGACTATCGTTCAGAAATGTTTCCATATGTTTAATCCGTACGGAGTGTCGGGTGTGGTTATTATTTCGGAGAGCCATTTGGCAATCCATACTTGGCCTGAATTGGGTTATGCGGCGGTTGATTTGTTCACTTGCGGAGACAAATGCGACCCGAAAATTTCTTACGAGTTCTTGAAACGCAAGTTTAACTCCAAAAACGCAAGTTTTACCGAATTGAAACGCGGCATTATTGACCAAAAGACCATGAAAGTTATGGAAAAACCGTTTGAAATTATGCAACAAACAATAGATTAAAGATTGCAACATAAACGGATGAACAAATTTTTAAAACGGTATTCAATCAAGAATACCGTTTTATTATGCGACTTTTAAGGCTTGCTTCCTATAAAGACAAAAGCGTAGAATAAACGACGTGGAGCTTTTTGTTGTCCGCCGAAATGTCCGCAAGCATGGCGTTAATCTGCCCAAGCAGTTCTTCGTTGGATTTAAGGTTGTCGTCGACAAAAAGTTCATACACCTTAACCTTAAGCACTTCCGCAATTTTGGACAAATTGTCCGAAGTCGGGTAGTTTCTGCCCGTCTCAATCTTGCTGAGCGAAATGGTATCCATCCCGATAATTTCCGCCAACCGTTCCTGCGTCAATTTTGCACGCTTCCGATATTCCTGTATCTTTTTTCCTAAAATTTTCTTAGTATCCATAAAACCTCTTTCAAATAAATTTTGAAATAATATCCCTTTAAATTAAAGTGTCTGAAAATATAAATATTTTAATAAGTTAACCTTAAAAGTTTATGCTAGGAATATAATACTTCTTGTCGGAGGATTTTTATATAGCCAAAAGGCTAAGAA
>CAMAML010000174.1 GCA_945836835.1 uncultured cyanobacterium
TGGGGGTTAACCCGTTAAGGGAAAATTTTAGTTTGTTTTCTTTTTTGTTCATTAATGAACCTCCTTTTTTATTACCAAAAACATTCCATTTCAGCATTCTTTCCTCAAAACTGGCTTATATCTATATTATACAAGCAATGCTTATACTTTGCAAGTATTTTTATAAGTTGTAATTAATTTACCTTAACAAATATTATTGGACAATAGAATTAGGGGGTATTATGGAACTAAAAAAATTACTCGGACGGAATGTCAAAAAGTACAGAAAGATAAACGGTCTAACTCAAGAACAGCTTGCGGAGAGCATCGGGGTTGAGGTTATCAGCGTAAGTTCGATTGAAACGGGGCGATATTTTCCCGCACCCGAAAACCTTGTAAAAATTGCCCAAACGCTTAACATCCCGATTAGTTATCTGTTCGATTTTAAGCCCGAACAAAACTGTGACGAGATTTGGAGTGAAATTTCTTCTAACCTCAAGTTTTTAAAAACTGACCAAGTTAAACTTACCGCCGTGAACGAGTTTATAAAATCACTGATGTAGGCGAGTTACGTTTGTTTTATCTTCCCACAACCGATATTGCTTCATAAATTTTAATATTTTAAACTTTTTACACTGTTTGAGGGAAAAAATTTTTTTGTTTATATTTTAAAATAATCATATGGCGACAAAAGAAGAAAAAAAGAATATTTTTGCTACCCTAAAAGGGGCGGAAACAAACTGGTTTATCAATCCCGAAACCATTACCGCCTCCGCTTTTGCCACCCCGCCAAAACGACTTAACGATATTGATACCAACATTCTTGAAGAACAATCATACCTGAACGTCGAAGATGACGCTCTCAAACTTGAATACAAAATTCAGGACAAAGAAAAAATCCTCTCCGATTTAAACGAAAAAATAAAAATCGCCGAAGAAGTCGGAAATCAGCAGGATTTGTTCATCCTCCGTGCAAAGAAACAAAGAATTAACGGTGAACTTCGGGATTTGTACAAAGAATACTCTTCTACCGATTTGCCGTCAAAGATTTCCGGCGGAATAAGCGGTGCCGTCAAAAAAGTTAATCGCCGTAAAATGCCCGTCATCAACGCCATAAAACGGTTTATCAAAAGATACATCCTCGCAAAAGTTTCCAAAAGGTTCAAGTCGATTGTTCTGCTCGGGGACTCGCTCGAAACCCTCGCCTCGATTAACAGAAACGTCGACGAGCTGATGAAAATGAAAACACCTTACGGCGAAACCAAACAGAATTACGAAAAACTGACCGAGTACCTGACAAAAGCCAACAAAATCAGGGCTCAAATTAACCAATCCATGAAAAAATAGTGTTTGGCAACTTAAACAAACAAATCATTCGCCGACCATACTATTTCATAATTTGACAAGTGTTGTATAATGGTGTTATGAAGATATTAGAAGTAAAAAATTTAAGTCTCGGGTTTGAGTGCGACAAGAAATTCTATCAGGCACTTTGGGACGTGTCGTTTTCACTTGAATGCGGGAAAATGCTTGCACTTGTCGGCGAATCGGGTTGCGGAAAAAGTATTAGTGCTATGAGTATTCTGAACCTCTTACCCAAAAACGCAGAAGTTATCGGGGGTGAAATAATTTTTGACGGCAAAAATTTGCTTAAACTTTCCCAAAAAGAGATGCAAAACATCAGAGGCAAAAGGATCGCCCTAATACCACAAGACCCGATGACCGCACTAAACCCTCTGTTTACGGTCGGAGACCAGCTTTTGGAGGTTATAAAAATCCACTGCGGTTTAACGGGCAAGGAGGCAGAAAAGAAGGCTATTGAAGCGTTTGACGCAGTAAAAATCCCTTGTGCAAAATCGAGGTTAAAATCTTATCCCCACGAATTTTCGGGCGGGATGAAACAGCGTGCAATAATTGCAATGGCACTTGTTTGCGATGCGGAAATCCTTATTGCGGATGAGCCGACAACGGCACTCGACGTAACCATTCAAGCACGGATTATGAACCTTATCGAAGATATTAAGCGGGAACGAAACACCTCGATTTTGCTCATTACCCACGACCTTGCACTGGTAAGCGAATACGCAGATGACGTGAACGTAATGTATTCCGGCAGAATTGCCGAAACGGCGCCTGTCGACGAGTTTTTCCAAAATACGCAACATCCTTATTCAAAAGCACTGATAAATTCGCTCCCTTCAAACAGATTGAAAACACTTGAAACAATTTCGGGACAACCGCCGACCATACGTGAAGAGATTTTAGGCTGCAGATTTCACCCCAGATGTAAATTTAAAATGGATGTGTGCTCAACTACAGTCCCCGAGTTGCTCGAAACATCCCCCGCCCACATGTGTGCATGTTTTCTGACCGAAAAATCAGACCAAACGCAATCTTGACATTTGGGAACTTTTCCTATAAACTAAACCTTGCGGGGGCAAATTGGTTAACGACTTGCTACCCTGAAAAGAGAGGGCAAACCCTCCGGGAAAAATTGAATACGGGCATGTGGTGGAATGGTAGACACGCTAGTCTTAGGAACTAGTGCTAACGCGTGGGAGTTCGAATCTCTTCATGCCCATTTTATGACTTAAAATAAAAACATTTATAAATACCAGTAAAATCATTGATTTTACTGGTATGTTTATTATTTGATTACACAATGAGTTTAATTATTTGTCAAAACGATTGTATTTAAACAAACAGTTTGAGCCATTTGGGCAACTTATAAATTACCCCTTAAATACCGACACAAAGCAAGTTTTCAAGGTCGGAAGTGTTAAAAATCAAACTGTTTGAGAATGTTAGCAAACTGTTTGAAAAATTATTTAAAAAATTCCTCAAACGGCAAGTGCCTAGTGCCTTTTGAAAGTTGCTCAAACAGTTTGATTATTGTAATAAATCTTTAAGTTTCCCATGAACAGTTTGATTATTTTTGGGAAACTTAATCTTAAATTTTTAGATAAATTTACATATTTTGAAAACAAAAAAATATCATATATAATTTAGAAGTCGAAAGACAGAAGGAGAGATATATGAATAAAGAAGAATTAGTTGCAGAAATTTCTAAATCTGCTAAAGTTACAAAAAAAGATGCAGAAGCTGTTTTAGCAGCAACAATTGAAACAATTGAAGCTACAGTTAAAAAAGGCAACAAAGTTACTTTAGTTGGTTTTGGTACATTTGAAAGAAGAGAAAGAGCAGCAAGAACTGGTCGTAACCCACAAACTGGTAAAGAAATCAAAATCGCTGCTAAAAAAGTTCCTGCTTTCTCTGCTGGCAAAAAATTTAAAGATGCTGTTGCAAAGTAAAACCGAATTACTATTGTCATAAAACGAGGTTGATTATTCAGCCTCGTTTTTTATTGATACAAAACGAACACATTTGGAACACTTCTTCCGACTTCCATTGTAATGTGTTGTTGATGAAAAATAATGAATTTGTAAATATTAATAAAGTTGCAGACGCTAAAGGTTTAAAAAGTAATCGTTCTATACGATTAGAGATAAATAAACCTAATAGTAAATATGTTTCAAGGGAAGTCGATGTTGTTGGAGGGAAATCCTACGAAATATTATTTTCAACTTTAGAACCAGAAGTTCAAGAAATTTTAAGGAATGAAGATAAATCAT
>CAMAML010000175.1 GCA_945836835.1 uncultured cyanobacterium
AACGGTGTGTATTTTTTAGATGAGTAATGAACTCAACAAAGTTATGTTTTGGGGTAATTCTCTCCCGAATTATGTGTCGAACACTTCGCCAAGTCAAAGTATTCGTCCTGATTTTCGTGCGTCCGAGCAAAATCTTGACAAATACACAACTCAAGACGCCATAACGAAACTTTACCGGGCAAACCCCAAAATTTCAAAAATTCTTGCCCAAAACTCGATACCCCTAATTCTCAATATGGACGGGCTTAATCGGGTTATGGCGGAACACGCCCGAACCACTCGTCAAACGGTTCTGGGAATTTCCAAGAACCTTCCGTTTAATATGTATGCACTCTCAAATAACAAGGCATTAGCAGATGCCGCTTACCTTCACGATTTGGGCAAAGTTTTCATCCCGAAAGAAATTTTGGACAAGAACGGAAAACTTAATCCGCTTGAGCAAAAAATAATGCATACCCATTCGGAGTTGGGTTACGAATTGCTTAAAACAACGGACTTAGACGAAAAAACGCTTAATTTGATAAGAAATCATCACCAAAACCCTTTAAAAACAGGCTATCCGAACGTAAACCAAAACTTCTTTGCGGATTTGAACCTGCAAATTCTCTCCCTTGCCGACAAATACTCGGCACTTACGGAACGCCGTGCCTACAAAGCTCCTATGACAAGAGAATCCGCTCTTGCAATTCTCTACGACGACGTGAAAAATGGGATTACAAACCCGATTGTCTACAACTCGCTTGTAAAATACACGGCTCCGCCGACTTCGGAACACTATCTGAAAGGCGGCTACCTCCCGAACGTTATAGATAATCGCAAGGCTTGACGAGCATAATTTCGTTTGCCAATGTGCATGCAACCATTGCCTCCGCAACGACCGCACACGCCTCGACCGCACACGTATCCGAGCGTTCAAAATGTGCCGTTGTCTGTTCGTTTTGCTTAAAATCAACGGTATTGAGCGGTTTTCTTAATGTCGGTATAGGTTTCATAACCGCCCGTACGACAAGCGGTTCGCCGTTTGTCATTCCGCCTTCGACTCCGCCTGAGTGGTTTGTTTTTCTGTAAATTTCGCCGTTTTCTTTAAGAAAAATTTCGTCGTGAAATTTGCTGCCGAAAATTTTGTAAGCGTCCTCGCCATCTCCAAAAGAAACGGATTTTACGGCAGGGATACTCATCACGGCTTGTGCAATCCTTCCGTCAAGTTTCCTATCCCAATGCACATGTGAACCCAATCCCACCGGAAGGTTATCTACAATCACCTCAAACTTTCCGCCGACCGTATCCCCTGCCTCCTTTGCCAGGTCTATTTCTCGGCAAAATTCTTCTTCATTTTTGCCCGAGCCGATTTGCAAAATCTTTGAAGAACACTCTATTCCGTAGTGTTTGAGCAACAATTTTGCAACCGCTCCGACCGCCACGTATATCGCGGTTTTTCTTGCACTTGAGCGTTCCAAAATATCCCTTAAATCTTCCCGATTATATTTGATACTCCCCGCAAAATCGGCGTGTCCGGGGCGGTACGCCGTAAAAGATTTTTCGTCCGTAAAATCTTTTGCGTTAACGCTCATAATCTTTTGCCAGTTTTCAAAATCTCTGTTCCAAATAACCATAGTCAACGGCGAACCCAAAGTCTTGCCAAACCTGACCCCCGAGGTTATCTCGACCGTATCATTTTCAATTTTCATCCGTCCGCCACGACCGTAACCGCCCTGACGGCGTTTTAATTCGGCGTTTATAAAATCAACGTCAATCTCAAGCCCCGCAGGTAGCCCCTCGATAATCGCCGTCAAACATTTTCCGTGGCTTTCACCCGCCGTTAAAAATCTGAATTTCTCAAACATTATTTCCAAATCCCCCATTTTCTTTTCATATCCCGAAGCTTTCCGCTATGCTCGAGAAGATCTATTTCAAAATTCACGGAGTCTTTCAACTGCAAAGACTCGTCCCCCTTCCGAAACGCAACGGCATAAGGCTCTTTTGAAAATCGTTTGTCAAAAATTTTTACACTTCTGTCGTCTAAGGCAAGGTTATAAAGAATGGTATCGTCCGCAATCATAGCGTCCGCCTCCCCACGTTTTAATGCCGCATAAGCCGACTCGTAGTTCTTATAACCGCGAACTATCGCCTGCGGAGCGTTCATTCTGATACTTGCCTCTCCCGTCGAGCCGTACACGATTATGACTTTTTTCCTGTCAAGTTGCCTTATCGAGTTGATATTTGTCCTGTTTTTGACCAAAACCGCCTGCCCCGCAATATAATACGGGTCGGAAAAATCAACGACCAAACTTCTCTGATTTGTTATCGACATCGTCGCAATCAAAATATCCACCTTGCCCGAATTGAGCATTTGTATCCTGTTTGCCGCCGTGACGGGAACAAATTCTATTGCGTTTGAATCCGCAAAAATATGTTTTGCAATCGCTCTTGCAAGGTCAATATCAAACCCCTGCAAATTTCCGTTAATGTCCCGATACCCGAACGGTCTTGTGTCGCTTCTCACCCCGACAATAATTTTACCCCGCTTTTTTATATCACTATACTGGTTTTTCCCGCCGATAGCCTGCTTGCAACCGCTCGTAAAGAATGCAATCAGTCCCGTCAAAATAACTAAACATAAAATTTTTTTTATCATCAATCTTCTCCGCTAAACCTCTTTTATAATAATAAAATTTAACAAAAGTGTCAAATTTGTAACCCTTTTTCCGTAAAATTCCGCCAAGAGCTTGAATTTTATTTTGTTTTGGTTTATAATAAGGATACAAACACTAATACAAGTTCGCAAAGGTGGTGAAATATAAATGGCAGAAGTTAAAGTTGGCGAAAACGAAAGTATCGAAATCGCACTCAGACGCTTTAAGAAGAAAATTCAAAAAGCGGGCATCTTGTCTGAAGTCAAAAAACGCGAAAGATACGAAAAGCCGAGCGTTAAAAGAAAACGTAAATCTGAAGCTGCTCGTAAGAGAAAGGTTTAGTCCGTTCTTAGAGTATATTTCAAGTTAATAAAATTTGAGGGAAACTTTTTTGGGGTTTCCCTCTTTTTTGTGAGTAATATAATCTCATCGTTTTCCGCAAAAAAAATTTGTTCGGGTTTAATATGAGAGCAATAATAACGGAAAGGACTTTCAGCATGAATGGAAACTTTAACGCTCAAAATACCCCACAATTCGGTGCAAAATTTATACTTAACTGCCCCGAAGGGTTGTTAACGCTTAAACAAACGACGAAATTATCGGTCTTCGCATCAAACCTCGGACACCCGAAAAACGTTATCAGCCTAACAGTTGACGGTAACGCCGATACCTTTACGATTACCGAAGCACATAAAGTTTTTTCGGGGAAATCCGTCAACCCGATGTACATCAGTAAAGACAGAGAATACTACAAATTTTTGTCAGGCAGTATTTTCAACGTATGTATGCAACGCCTTGAAAATGTGAAAAGAGACTGCGACAGTTTACGGATTTCCCAGGATTATGCTTGTCGGGTTCGATGAAAACGTCAAACCCGACCTACGCCTGATTTATATCAAAGACGGTTGCCTGGTAGACATCGAAACATTTGCGGAATTGTCGGAAAAATACCCCGACTTTTCTCAGCTGGTTAAACTT
>CAMAML010000176.1 GCA_945836835.1 uncultured cyanobacterium
TAAAGTTTTGGCAGGATTTAGGTGCGACAAGGGTAATTTTGGCAAGAGAGCTTGCAATAAAAGATATTGCGGAAATTCGCCGAAGAGTTCCCGACATTGAGCTGGAAAGTTTTGTTCACGGTTCACAGTGCGTGTCGTTTTCGGGAAGGTGCCTTTTGAGCGACTATTTCACCGACGGGGAAAGAAAGGCGAACCACGGAAACTGTTCACAGCCTTGCCGTTGGAGCTACAAGCTCGTTGAAGAAACCCGACCGGGGCAGTATTACGAAATCAACCAAAACGAAAGAGGGACACACATCCTAAGCCCTAAAGATTTGTGTCTGGTTAAACATTTACCCGAACTTATCGAGGCGGGCGTCGACTCGTTCAAAGTGGAAGGACGGACAAAGAGCCTTTATTACGTGTCGGCGGTTGCAAAGGCGTACAGAGAAGCGATTGACGAGGTTCTGAAGAACCCGAAGGCGGATCTTGAACCTTACTTTATCGAACTGCAAAAAGTCGGTAACAGAGGCTATACGACGGGGTTTGCACTCGGCGAAAACAAGCCCGACAGTTACAGTTACGACATTTCAAAAGGGTTAGCGGGGGCTGATTTCTTGTGCGAATTTAAGGGAAAAACCCGTGACGGAGCTTGCTTGGTCAAGATTAAGAACAAGGTTAAAGAAGGGGACGAGGTTGAAATTATTACGCCCGATGAAAAATTCGTTTCAAAAATAGTCAAAATTCAAGATGAAGAAGGGATTGAGCAGGTCATCGGCAACACAAACGACGATGTTTGGGTTACATTTTCTCAATCCCCGACAGACTGTAGGTATGCAATAGCAAGAACGATAGGAGTAAAGGAGCGTGTTTCTTAAACCCGATTACGATTTGGAAAATATTTACGCAATAGATTTGGAAGAGTTGAAGAAAAAGGGGATAAAATCGCTTTTGTTCGATTTGGACAGCACCTTGATGCAGTCCAAAACGGGGGCATACAGCGAAAAAACTCTTTCCTGGTTGGAAGAAGTCCGAAAAGACTTTTTTGTGGCGGTTGTTTCAAACAACAAGAACCCCGAATATATCGAAAAAGTTTCAAAGGTAACGGATTTTCCGATAGTATTTTGTGCGGGAAAGCCCGATACAAAGGTTGCAAAACGCCTGATGGAAGCTCACAACCTAACGCCGGACACCACGGCGTTTGTAGGTGACAGACCTCTTACGGATACTCTATGCGGAAAACTTTTAGGGTGCACGACGATTTTGGTCGACTCAATATCGGCAGACGTTGAAAAACCAATCGTCCGATTTGTAAGACGCCTCGAGCGTTGTACGGTGAGGAAATAAAACAAATCTTAAAACAATAATTTATTTTTTGTTACACCCATTGCGATTATTTCGGATATATGTTATAATTAAAATGTAACATAATTAGAAAGGGTTTTGTATGGCTAATGCGGGTTTTGTTGTTCAACCTAAAAACAGAGATGAATTAAATGAAATTGTAGAACTGTTATCCAAAATTTCAAATTTGGATCAATTTGTTATGCTTAAATCTGACGGGCAAGAGATTAAAATCCCTTCAATCATATCCCGAGTTCTTTACGAAATTATTTCAATAATGAGTAAAGGCGGGGCTATGACAATTATTCCAATGGAAAAAGAATTGACAACACAACAAGCTGCGGATATTTTAAATGTATCCCGACCTTTTTTAATAAAACTCTTGGAAAACGGACAAATTTCTTTTCACAAAGTCGGAACACACAGAAAAATTTATATGAAAGATTTAATGGATTACAAAGAAAATCTTAATATCAACCGTGCAAATAAGATTTCGGAAATAATTACATTAAGTCAGGAGTATGGCTTATATGATTAGGCTAGGGAATTTTAGCGTTGTTCTTGACGCTTGTGTATTATATGATTCAATAATAAGGGATTTTCTTTTGTGCATAGCAGAAAAAGAATTATATCGCCCCGTATGGAGTTTAGAAATCTGTAAAGAAGTTGAGAGGAATTTATCAAAAAAAATTGGCACACAAAAAGCTGAAAAACTTGTAAAAGTCATCAACCAAGCCTTTCCCGAAGCAATAACTTTAAATGAAATATCTTGCCTTGAGTTAAAAGGTATTAATATTAATACAAAAGATATACATGTTTTAACTACTGCAATATGTAGTGAGGCTCAGGTTATTTTAACATATAATGTCAAAGATTTTCCGTCCGAAGATCTAAGTAAATTTTCGATTGAAGCACTCACACCGGATGTATTTCTTATCAATCTCCTCGACTTATCATTTTTTAAAGTTCTAAACACTTTTAAAGAGTTGGAGCAACACTATAAAAACCCACCAATTCCGAGGGAAACCTTATTCAAATGGTATCAAGCAAGAGTTCCATCTTTTATGAATACAGTTATTCCATATTTAGACGGTAGTATTACCAAAATCTATTAAACACTTACCCTTTATTAATCATATACAAATGCCTTAGCCCGTCGAGGGTGAGGGTCGGGTTGATGTAGTCAAACGGGCGTTTCAAGTAATCAGCAACTATCGAGGCGTAACCTCCCGTTGCAACAAGGGTCGCTTTTTGCCCGAGTTCCTCTTCACACTGCGGCACAAGCCCGTCTATCATCGCAGCACAGCCCCTTATAACCCCCGACAAAATCGCATCGGTCGTGTTGTTTCCAATAGCACTTGGAGATTGAGCAACCTCCGTACGGGGAAGTTTTGAAGTAAACTTGTTCAACGTTTTTAACTGTAAATTTATCCCCGGAGCAATAACTCCGCCGACAAACTCCCCTTTCGGGTTCACTATGTCAAACGTAGTTGCCGTCCCAAAATCTACGACTATTACGGGGTTGCCGTATAAAACCGTTGCCCCGACGGCGTTTGCAATCCTGTCCGCCCCTATTTCGGCGTTGTTTTCGAGTGCAAGTTTTACGCCCGTGTTAACTTTGTAGCTCAAAAATATCGCCTCAAGCCCAAACACGTTAAAAACGGCATCCTTGAACTTTTTGTTAAGCTCCTCCACTACCGAAGAGATTATACACCCCTCCACTTTGTAATTTCTAAACAACGTCTTTAACAAGACTTCGTACTCCTCTAATGACAAATCCTTGTCCGAAGTGAGCCGAAACTCTTCGACGAGTGCGTCCTCGTCAAACAATCCCAATGTTATACTTGTATTTCCAATGTCTGTCGTAAGTAGCATAAACTAATCCTCAATTTCCAAGGATTAGTTTAGCACGAATATAACAAAATTTCAGCTAAATATTAACTCCCGCTTGCCGCAGTGTCAACTCTATGACCGCAAAGCCCTGCCGTCAAATTTGCCTGCTCGGTAGCCGACAATTTGTTACTGAACGATTGAACAACACCGCCGTTTGTTGCCGCAAGTTTGTATTGCTCAAGTTTCTTATAAAATTCCGTTCCTTTTTTTGCAGCTGCATCAGCCCAACTACTCATGATTTTATACTCCTTATATCTTATATATTACTCTTGCATATCTCTATATAATAAATAAGTGTTTTTTCTCACCAAAATTGACTAAAATTCCGAAAAACGTTACAAAAGTTTACAAAATAAACGCAAAAAAGCACTATTACTTAACGGACGCCCT
>CAMAML010000177.1 GCA_945836835.1 uncultured cyanobacterium
CTAATGAACACAAAACAACTTTGCGAACAACTCGGCACGAAAATTAAAACGCTTAGAAAGCGGGCACAATTTACGCAGGAATTTTTTAGCGAACAGATAGGCATTGAACCGCAAAATCTCAGCAGGATTGAGCGGGGGCTTAATTATCCGTCGCTTTCCACTTTCATTAGAATTTGCGAGGTGTTAAACATAACTCCAAACGATTTGCTGGAGGTGGATTACATCACGGACGAGCAAACTTTGGACAAAAATATTAACAAACTTTTGCAAACCCAAACAGTCCAAGAAAAACAACTTACGTATCGTTTGATAAAACTTATTTCAAGATAATTTTTGTGATATAATTTTGTTATGAAGACATTGGCACAATTTGTTCAAAAAAAACGGGATGATTTAGGGCTTTCGCCAAAGGGTTTGGCTATGCGGTGCAACCTTGAGGTCGAGCTTATAGAGGAAATCGAGGCGGGAAAAGAGCTGTTTTTGCCCGTGACCGTTCGCCAAAGCCTTGCAAAGGGGTTGAAATGCAGTCCGAAAGAAATTAAAAAGCTGGAAAAAGATTTTGATACAAAATTCTTTGTGTCGGAGCAGATTATAGATAGCTTGAAAGAGCTTATCCTAAACGGTGCGGGCGGGCTGAAATGCCCTAAGTGCGGTGCGGATCTGGTTACAAGGGTCGCTAAAATGTATGATTTGGAGGATAACCTTATGCTCCACCCGAAAGCACACTGCACAAAATGCGTTTTTCAAATCCACTAGCTTGATTTTTTTGGTCTTTGTCTGCCCAAATCCAATTTTACGGCATGCATAAAGTGTTTCTTAAAATCGGCAAGTTTGTCTATGTTCGTTGTATCGGTGACAATTTCGCCCTTGTGGGTTGTGGCAACCATTCTGAGTTTTTCGTCCCCAAAACGAGGGTATATGAGTGCATAGCTTATGCCGTGTTCGTTGTTTGGAGAAACTTTTGCCGGCAATTTGTCATCTAAGTCCTTGATTGTCGTAACGGAATTTTTTGTTGAAATTTTGCATTGACTTTTGTCAAGATTTAGGGCCTGCAAAGTTTGCGGGATTTTGCGGGATTTTACAAAAATTGTAAAATTTTTATTATATAAAAACATCTTTATGCTAAAATTAAGGTAGCGATTTTTTAGGAGAGTTATGGACGACAAGTTGCAAAATTATCCGACAGACGAGTTTAACCTTCCCGATGACGTGCTGGACAAAATTCAGCAGAATATTGAGGAAATTATAATGAATTTTCCCGTCGCACAAGGGGATAAACTTGACGTAATAAAGAAAATAAATTTTATGTACACAAGGACAAGGCACCTTGCTCAAACGGATGAGCTTACGGGGTTGGCAAACCGCAGGAGCTTTGATGTTCATTTTGATATGGAATTTAACAGAATGCAAAGGTACGAAAGAAATTTGACGCTTGCGATTGCAGATATTGATTTTTTCAAAAAAATTAACGACCAATACGGACACCTTTGCGGAGATTTTATCTTAAAAGAGATTGCATACCTGTTTTTTGAAAATTTCAGAAAAACCGATATGGTTTTCAGGTACGGCGGGGAAGAGTTTGCAGTGCTTCTTCCGGAAACAAACGATAACGGGGCAAAAGTTGCACTCGAAAGGCTACGCAAAACCGTTGAAAATTACGATTTCACATATAACGGCAAACATTTAAACATCACAATTAGCATTGGGGCGTCCTCAAAGAAGTTTGAAACTATGGAAGAATTTTTTGAACAGGTGGATAAAGCTCTTTACAAATCCAAAGAAACGGGACGCAATACATTAACATTTGCTTAACATTATTGCTTAAAACCCGTTGTTTTGTGTATAATGAACTCAAAGAGCATGAAGATGAATAGTTGAAAGGCTTATAAAGAAGTATGATCGAAAATATTGGAATATATATTGTTGAAGATTACTGCCTGACAAGGGTTACACTGAAAAAATATATTGAAACTCTCCCAAATATGACGGTTTTGGGTGCTTTTGAGTCTGCGGAAGAATGTATAAGCAAAATGGAAGAAACTCAAGCCGACGTAATCTTGATGGACATCGGTTTACCTTATATGAATGGGCTTGAGGCTATAAAAATTCTCAGCGAAAAATACCCGAACACCCGTATTATCGCATTAACCTCTCACGACAAACAGGAAGAAGTTCAAGCGGCTTTGGCATCGGGTGCAAGTGCTTATGCCCTCAAAGATATTGAATACGACGAACTTAAAAATGTTATTACAAGTGTCAGCAAAGGGGCGGGCTGGTTTGACCCTGACGTTTTTGATTATATAAGACAGACAATCCCAAAACCAAACTCTACCAAAAATTTGGAAGATTTATACGAGAAAAAGAAAGACGCCGGGCTTACCGAAAAGGAAAAAGAGGTCTTGGCTCTGATTGTTCAAGGAAAATCCAACACCGAAATTGCGGAAATTCTTTGCGTCAGTCCGCACACCGCAAAAGCTCACGTCAGCAATATCATTGCAAAACTCGGAGTTCAAGACAGGGTTCAGGTTGCGGTTAAAGCCATACAGGATAAGCTCGTCTAAGTTCCTAATAATTTTCCTTCGGAGGAGTTTTTGTGATAAAGAGGTACGAAAAATTTTTGGAAAAATTTGACCAAAAACTTGAAACGTATTTTTCTTTACACAAAGATTTAATCAAGTGCAAAAAAGGTTGTGCCGCCTGCTGTGAAGTCGGAGAATACCCGTTTTCAAGGCTGGAGTCGGAATATATTATGTTCGGGTTTCAGACTTTGCCCCAAAAGTTGCGGACGCTTGTCAAAAACAATATATCCGAATTAAAAAAAATAAAACTTGAGCAAAACGGTAAAAGATTTGATTATCGTTGTCCGTTTTTGGTGGAAAAAACTTGTGTTTTATATAAATACAGAGGGCTTGTGTGCAGAACTTTCGGGCTGGCGTACGTGGCAGACGGGGTAGTAAAACTTCCCGAATGTGCAAATTTCGGGTTGAATTACTCGGAAATTTTCGACCCCGAAACCTCCGAAATAACCCTTTCAAACCCCATAGAAGAAGATTTAAGGATAGACAAAATTTTCCAATCAGACTTGGCAAAAGGGTACGAGCTGGAACACGGCGAAATCCGTCGGCTCATAGACTGGTTCACCACGCCTTTTGATAGTGATTAAGTGACTAAGTGATTAAGTTTTATCTGAATTAGGAACTTACACGACACCAAAACCAAACCGAATTTTACCGCAATCGGTAAGTTACAGGATACACCGCTAACCGCAAATTCCTACCGCCTAAAACCTCAGAAGGTTGGTTATTTCCGTTTCCAAACATTTTGAGAGGTTAAGAATTTTCAGAATGGACATATTTTCCTGCCCTCTTTCTATTCTGCTCACATATTCTCTGGTAACGCCCATTTTTTCGGCGAAAAACTCCTGCGTGTACCCTTTACGTACACGTTCGGCTTTGATATTTCTTCCCAGTTGTTTTAGTAGTTCCTTGTCATTATACATACAATTTGATTTTAACATATTGACAAATTATTTGTGGTAACTTATAATATCTATATATGGGTATATATAAGTTCTCATAATGACGCAAGAGTGGAA
>CAMAML010000178.1 GCA_945836835.1 uncultured cyanobacterium
GTTATGCCGATAATCTTTGCGATTGCGATTTTGCTCTTCCCTTCTACGGTTTTGAGCATAATCGGACAGGCAAACTTCAAGAACGTTGCGGTGCAAAACTTTGTCGTAAATCTTTCGCACATAATGAGTCCTGACGGAGCAACTTATTACATTCTGTATTTCTTGATGATTGTGGCGTTGACATTCTTCTACGCATCAATTATGCCGAATATGCAGCCGAAAGATATTGCAACAAACCTGAAAAAGTACGGTTCGTCCATTCCGGGGGTTAAACCGGGACGTCCGACGGCGGAAATGCTTGACAAAATTTTGTCAAAAACAACCTTCATCGGAGCGTTGGGACTCGGTATCGTGGCGTTAATCCCGTCTTTTGCAAGCTATGCAACGAATATCAAAACCTTCCAAGGTATCGGGGCAACTTCCCTGATAATTATGGTCGGAGTTGCTCTCGACTTGATTAATCAGGTCAGAACTCACCTTCTTGCAAGAAACTACGAATCCTTCCTGAAGGAGTAGTTGCCGACAAAACCACATATTTAAAATAACGAGTCGATTGTATGGTCGGCTCATTATTTTTCTGCCCCTGCTAAATTTATGCAGTTAAGCTAATTTTATATAGCTTATACATCACGCAATTTCAAAAAAGAAACCGTTTTATCGCCGTACTTTTTTTGCTTAATAATCTCAAAACTTCCAAAGTCGACATCCACAACGTGTTCAAGTACCACAACGCCTTTTGAGAGCGAAGTTATTACCTCAAGTGCCTGCTCGTATACGCCCGAAAAATACGGCGGGTCAATAAATATCACGTCAAATTTTTTGTCGAGTTTCGGCAGGATTTTCAAGGCGTCCCCTTGTATCAGCGACAAATTTGCGGACGGGAATTTTTTGTAATTGTTTTTTATGACTTGAGCAACTTTGGGGTGCTTTTCGACAGCGACGGCACTCTCAAACCCTCTTGAGACCGCCTCGAGTGCCATAATTCCCGAGCCCGCAAACATATCAAGAAAACTTGAACCTTCAAATTCCGTAAAGTTTTGCAGGGTATTGAAAACGCTCATCCGAACTTTCGACAAAGTCGGACGGGTGATTTTTTCATCCGGTGCCGTTATTTTGTGTCCTTTAAAAACGCCTGCAGTTATATTCATATTAACTATTTTACAACGAACAAAATTTATTGTATAATTAAATTGATAAAAGAGGAGCTTATGACGGAAAACAGAAAAAACAAAACGAACGTAATCGTTGTCGGCGGAGGACCTGCGGGAATTTCTGCGGCGGTAACCGTTGCACGTGCAGGGTTTCAGGTTGTGGTAATCGAGAGAGGAAGTTTTTCGGGGGCGAAAAACGTTTTTGGCGGAGCTATCTACGCCCAACCCACAAGAGAAATTTTTCCCGACTTTGAGAAAACGGCACCGCTTGAACGACAAAATATCGAGCATAGGTTTGCAATTCTCGGAGAAAGCGACAGCACAACCGTTTCTTACCGTTCAAACTCCGAAACGCCTGTCAGTTACAGCGTCATAAGAGGCAAATTTGACCGCTGGATGGCGGACGAAGCCCAAAAAGAAGGGGTTATACTTGTCGAAGAAACCGTCGTGAGAAGTCTTATAACAGAAAACGGCAAGGTCGTCGGGGTTAAAACGGAGCTTGAAGATTTTTACTCCGACATAGTAATCCTCGCCGACGGCGTAAACTCTCTTCTTGCAAAGCAAATCGGGCTTAGAAAAGAACTTAAACCAAAAGACGTCGCACTTTCGGTGAAAGAAGTCATAAAACTTGACCGAGAAAAAATCAACGAAAGATTTCTGATAAACGATAACGAAGGTTGTATCTACCAGCTTTTTGGCGGTCCGATGCTCGGGAAACTCGGGCTTGGTTTCATTTACACAAACAAAGAAAGCGTCAGTATCGGGCTTGGCATAACCTTGGACGAACTTAACACAAGCGGGCTTAAGCCGTACGAGCTGTTGGAAGGTCTGAAAACCCACCCGACGCTTGCTCCGCTTATCAAAGACGGCGAGGTTTTGGAATATTCGGCTCACCTTATCCCCGAAGGCGGCTACAAAAGTATCCCGAAACTCTACGCCTCCGGTGTTATGGTCATCGGGGATGCAGGGATGCTCGTTAATAACCTCCACTGGGAAGGTACGAATTTAGCGATGATTAGCGGTAAAATCGCGGGCGAAACGGCTATCCTTGCCCTTGGCAAAAAGGACTTCAGCGAAAAAATGATGTCCCGATACAAAAAAAAATTGTCAAAAACTTTCGTTCTGAAAGATATGTACTCTTACAGAAGTCTTATGGAAGTTATGCACAAAAAGAAGGGCGTTTTTATGGACGTGTACTTCCGAAAAATAAACGCATTCTTTGAAATGTTCACCTCCGTAAACGGAATACCGAAAAGAACTCTTTATCGTAAGTTTATCTTTGACTTTTGTAAAGAAAGAGGATTTTTCGGTTTGATTTCCGATTTTGCGGGTATAATAAAACTATTATGGGAGGTATTGGTAAAATAATGGATTTGGACAAAAATCTTTCGACACTGAAATACTCACCTGATGAAAAATCTCACTTGACTCCCTGCGACGGGGATTGCAGAAACTGCAAGCATAAACCTTGCATAAACACATGCCCTGCGGGGGTTTACGAGTGGTTGGAAGAGGAGCAAAAACTTCTTGTAAAGCATGAAAACTGCCTTGAATGTGGTGCGTGCAGGATTGTGTGCGAAAAGAAATCCTTGAAATGGGAATACCCGAAAGGGACAAAAGGCGTTACATTCAAATGCGGTTAACGGAAAAAAGATTGACATATAAAAGGAGAAAACGAAAATGAAAGAACAGTATTCACAACAACACAGACGCTGGTACGACAAAGATCCGGTACTTTCTCAAGCAATTTCGACACTTGAACACAGCGACGACGAAACTCAAATCAGGATTGCTCTGAACCTGATTAAGATTATCATCGAACACAACATCGAGAACGAAAAGTTTGAAGCGGTAGAAGACATTATCGATGCGGTCGGCTCGGGCTTGGACGACAACAGAAAAGGACGTTGGTACGACATCGACTCAACCGTCAGAACGGCGATGAACATGCTCCAAAACTGTCCGGAAGCGACCCAAAAGATTATCGCAAAAGAGATGGCGAAAATGGTCGTCGAAAAGATTAGCGAAAGTAACCGCTCTTAAACAGAGACGGTAATGCATAAGTTCACCACGCCTCGTGAAAAATTTTCACGGGGCGTTTTTTGTATTAACAACTAATCGGGAACGTACTCAAAAATATCCTGTATCCTGCAATCGAGTGCGTAACATAACTTATTAATTGTTTCCAATTCTATTGTCTTTGTTTTATTGTGGTAAATTTTGAACACAGCAACGTGGCTTAAGCCTGCAATTCTTGCAGTTTCAGCCATATTCATTCTTCGTATTCCCATCATTTCCGAGAGTTTATTTTTTATCATGATTTCAGTTTATCACTAATTATGTTGGATTGATTTTTATTAAACACTTGACTAATAATATTAAACAATAGTATAATATTAT
>CAMAML010000179.1 GCA_945836835.1 uncultured cyanobacterium
TTAATCAAGGGAGCAAGAACTTTTGGCTTGTTTAGGGTCGACAACTCAAACGCAGCATTAACCCTTTCGACAAATTCCCGCGTATTATCGGGGAAAGTTTGACCCTCCTCACTGTTTGCCCCAAAGATTACGTGAGTATAATTTTGGCTGTCGGCAAACGAGCCGGCAATATTCAAAAACAGCCCGTTTCTGTTAGGAACCCAAACGGCGACAGCGGATTGTTCGGGGTTTTCGACGCCTTCGGGAAGCTCTTTGTCCGCCACGAGTGCGGTTTTGGTAATCTCTTTTAACCAATCGAGCTTAATTACTTTATGCTCAATACCGTAATATTTCGCAATATTTTGAGAGGCATTAATTTCTTCCGTGGCGGATTTTTGACCGTAATCAAAGGTCAAAGCCAATTTTACGTTATATTCTTCAACGCTTAATCCCAAGCTGACAAGAGAATCCAAGCCACCTGACAACAAAATTATTGATTTATTATTACCCATCGGAAATTCCCTCCTCCCCCGTTTCGTACTCGTCTATCAACCCGACCGCCTCAATTTTAAGCCCGTCCGAATACAAATCGGAACTTATCACCTCGTCAAGTATACCACGACCACGCATATTATACAAGGCAACAAGAGCATTTTTCTTAACCTCGTCGTCTTTATCGTACAGGCAAGCGTGAATAAGCTCGTACGCCTCGGGGTTATTAAAGTCCATCAACGCCTCTATGGCATTTATTCGAACCTGAGAGGACTCATCGTGCAAAGAATTTTTCAATGCCTTAAACACCCGCTCGTCATCCGTTGAGGAAGCGAGCTTGCTCAAAGCCTCCAACACCCGCTCTTTCAGGAATGTAAACTTATCAATTATCCCCTTTTTGGTTTCCAAAATCCCGACAAGAGCGTCGACCGCTCGACTGTCTCCGAGCATACCCAATGCCGTTGCGGCGGATTCCCTGAGGTACAGCGATTTTTCGTCCTCGTCCCTGACTACGTTTATAAGCGGGGTTACCGCAAACCTGTCTCCGATTTTCCCCAAAGCATCCGCACACGCAAACCTCACCTTGTAATTTTCTTCCTTGTTGTTAAGGCAATACAACAAAGCATTTACGGCGGAAGTGTCCTTCAAATTTGCAATCGCCTTTGCACACATCGCCCGTGTCGAAATAAATTCATCCTCTCCCTTCTTTGAGATAAGAATATCGATAAGGCAAGGAAGCAACTCTGCGTTTCTAATTTTGTCCTGTGCTTTAATTACCCCTTCCAAAACCGCCGGAGAATTGAAGGTTCTCAAAAAATACCCGTAAATCTCGACAAGCTCTTTTTCATCGTATCGGTTTTCGAGGTCAAAAATCTTTTCGACAACTTCTTTTGAATTTTCCGGAAGCCCGTCCGCTCCGCACCACCGTGCGATTTCCCGTAAATTAAGATTTTCGTTTTCTCTCACCAATACTCCCTTGCCCCCTCAAAACTCAAACATCCGACGGAGGAAGTTTTTCTTTCCCGACCGTTTGGAGATAATCCCGAAATTCATCAATTTTTTGCGAGAATTTTTCCATAACTTTGTCCAAACTCGCCCTCACGGATTTTTCATCAACAAGTGACACACGACCGAACAAAATATGCTGTTTAAAATTCTTATCAAAAACCAGCTTAAACTCTTTCAGCAACTCAATATCGAGCGGATCAAGACAACTTGCCGTATCCACGAGGCAGACAAAAATTTCCGAAATATTTTCTCTCGCCTTCAAAAGTTTTCCGCTCGAAATATTTTGCCTGCAGGATTTGAGCGTCTTCAAAATCCCCGAATAAATTTTTCCGAGCCTTATTTTTTTTATGACAAGTTCTTTCATAAAATACTCCATAGTTTGCTCGTATCCCGATTGCATAAGCTCTTCCCGTCTTGATTTCGAGATATTAAAATCAACGATGTTTAAATTCCCCGTATTGATAACGGGATAATCGAACTTGTCACTGTCCCCGTACAGCCCTTTGATAAAAGTCGTTCCCGTACAGGTTGCGTAACTGTATACCGAGTTTAAATATTCGATTGCGTTTTTTTCACTCCCCTGAAAATCCCCTTCAAGACGGATTTCCATAATCCGCATATCTTTTGGCTGAAGAGTTTCGGTCAATTTCCACATCGGCATGCTCTTTTGCAAATCCCCGTCAACAAGCATCGTGTTGTTATACTCGTAAGGTTTCATAAGCCCCGGCATCCCGCAGGAAATCCGTATCGCCTTTGCTATCTCAAAATCCGGGGTTGCGGATTTTGAAAACTCTTTACACTCAAAATTCGACAAATCCGTCGTAATCACAACCAATTCTTTTTCCAAATCGGAAAAAGTTACCGCTTTATTTTCACCCTTTTTGTACGCAGAACCGTAAAACTTTTTCTCGATAATTTCTCTTATCCACTCAAGAAAAACTTCGCCCTTGCTGAGTGCAAAAGTTCCGAGCGAAAAATGAACGTCCTTAAAGAGTTCGTAATTTACCCCCATTAAGGTTTCACGAATTTCTTCGCACGAACACCCGAGTGCATACAGCCCCGCAAAAATCGACCCGACGGAAGAACCCGCCACAATAGAAGCGTCCACCCCGATTTCTTCAAGAGCCTTAACCGTGCCGCAGTACGCCAAGCCCCTAATTGCACCGCCGCCGAATAAAACCGCATATTTTAATTTTTTCTGCTCTCTCATATCCGTATTATACTCCAAAGTTAGAATTTGATTGACGTATTAAACAAATTTTTTCTGTAATATTCGATATCCTCAGTCGGTTGAAGGTAGGACTTTTTAGCCGTTTCACTCGGGACAAACACGGTAAAAAGACCTTTATCATAGACCGCAGTCCACTCAGTCGACAATTTAAGCCGAGAGTTTACCGCATAACTCTTTTCGATAATCATAACGTCGGGTCTGTACATGTTCAGAACCTCGTCCCAGCCGTTTTTCATCGTATAAAACTTGTCCAACATCGGGATTAAGTCGTCATAATAAACTTCCTCGTACCTGCCGTCCATAAAAATTCTGTTCTGCGGGTAAAGTTTATAAGAAACAAAGCTCCCCAGCCCAAAGTTCACCAAAATACGCCCTTCAATCTTGTTAATTTTTATAAACTCGACCTCTCTGTGCGGATACTTGTTTATCCCGACCGGAACCTCGTATTTCTTTATGACAAGCGAAATAAGACAGGTCGCCAAAATCAAACAGCCGACGAGCCTGCCGATATATTGCGGAAGTTTAGGTAAAACATGTTTTTCAAAATCTTCATAGCAATACACTGTCCCGGTAATCACAAAAAACGGTAACATTTTGACATGACTTATTGCAAGATATAAAGTCGCCAAAAGCACGATAAACTTTGCCTTGTCGAGTTTTTGCCAAAATTCCGATACGCAGTTTGCCTCTTTTTCCCGGCTGAACAGAGCAAAACCTTCCAACCCGATCATCATAAACATAAAGAGCTTGAACGGGATCTGATAGTACATATGGAATTTTGAAAAAATACTCCACCACTCAATGATACTCGGGCGTTT
>CAMAML010000180.1 GCA_945836835.1 uncultured cyanobacterium
TTCAAACAAATCCCGGAGGCGGTTCGGGTTGGAAAATTCGACATCTCAAAACCGTTGAGCGAAGCACAACTTCAAAGAGAGATTAAGCGTTTGGCAAAAAAGAATGAAACCGACAAGATAACCTTTTGCGGCGGCGGAGTTTACAACAAGTTCATTCCGGCAGGCGTAGGGCAGGTTGCCCAAAGGTTTGAGTTTTTGACGGCGTACACCCCTTATCAGGCGGAAATTTCGCAGGGAACGTTGCAGATTATGTACGAGTTTCAGACGATGATGTCGAGGCTTACGGGCATGGATACAGCGAATGCAACCGTTTACGACGGAGGAACGGCATGTGCCGAGGCAGTCCTGATGTCCGCCAGGATTTCCAAAAAAAACAGGGCGTTGGTTAACAAAAACATCAATCCCGAGTATTTGGAAGTCATCAAGACTTATTGTCGGGCAGGCGGTGTTGAGGTCGAAGTTTTTGAGGAATTACCCGCAAATACGGGAGATTTTGCATGCGTTTTGTATCAGGTTCCGAATTATTTCGGGGAAATCGCTTATCCGAAAAAACTTGATGATACGTTGCTTGTAGTTTGTGCGGACTTATCGACATTGTCGATATTAAAACCTCCGAGCGAATACGGGGCGGACATTGTGGTAGCCGATGTTCAGTCTTTGGGCGTTCCAATGAGTTTTGGCGGTCCGCATGCCGGAATTATCGCAACAAAAGAAAAATATATGCGTCAGCTTGTCGGAAGACTTGCGGGAAAAACCGTAGACAAAGACGGCAACACCGCTTATACGCTTACGATACAGACAAGAGAACAGCATATCAAACGTGAAAAAGCAACGGGAAACATTTGCTCAAACCAGGCTCTTATCGGGCTTTGGGTAACGCTTTATCTGTCCTTGCTCGGCGAAAAAGGGTTCAGACAGGCAGGGTATTTGTCCGCTAAAACGGCACACAGTTTGGCAGACGGGTTGAAGAAAAAAGGGTATAAAATCCTAAACAAAAACTTTTTCAACGAATTTTTGCTTGAGGTTAATGATGCCGACGAATTTTTGTCAAAATTGGACGGGGTCGGAATTTTGGGCGGAATTAAGGTTTCGGAATCGGGAGTGCTGGTTGCGGCAACCGAACTCATTACGGAAGAAGATGTCGAACTTTATTTGAGTGCCGTTTAAAAAGGTCGGAAATAAATTGGATAAAAATATTTTTGAAACCAAAAATCTTGTAAAACTCGTTTGCGGGGCAGGAAATGAGGATTGCCTCGAAGTGGAAAAACTTGTCATGCTCTATTCTATGGCAGGGTGTGAAATGTTTGATATTTCCGCTGATTTAGATGTTTTACGTGCCGCAAAACGAGGAATTTTAAAAAGCGGGGTTGGGGGAAACAGGTATATTTGCGTTAGCGTCGGGATTGCGGGCGATCCGCATACCGAAAAAGCGAATATTACCCCGGAAACCTGCATAAAATGCGGGAAATGTGCGTCTATATGTTTGCAGTCTGCAATAGATAACAATTTACACATCAACAAAAAACGGTGTATAGGGTGCGGAAAATGCAAAAAGAATTGTCCTGCAAAAAGCATTTATATGACCTCCGAAGTGAAAGATTTGGAGGAAGTCTTGCCGCCGTTGATAAAAGAGGGAATTGACTGTATTGAATTTCATGCAATAAGCGAAGATGAGGCGGAAACGTTTCGGGTTTGGGATATAATCAACAAACTTTATGACGGGATGTTGAGTATTTGCGTGGACAGATCCAAACTCGGAAACGAAAAGTTGCTCCAAAGGGTAAAAGAGATGCTTTCCTGCCGTAAACCTTATACTACGATAATTCAGGCAGACGGCGCTCCTATGTCGGGCGGGGTTGACGATTTTAAAACTACTTTGCAGGCGGTTGCAACTGCGGAACTCTTTCAGGACGAGGATTTACCGGTGTATTTGCTTATCTCCGGCGGAACAAATTCAAAAACGGCACAGCTTGCAAAACAGTGCGGAGTATACCCCGACGGGATTTCCATCGGCTCGTTTGCCAGAAAACTCGTAAAAAAGTACCTTCAAACTCCGAATTTTACCGAGGATGAAGGTACTTTTAAATCCGCTTTGGATGTTGCACAAAAACTTGTGGAAGATTTAAAGCAATAATTTATGCCTTAAATAAAGGATTTAACGGGGATGGTTCTAGGTGATAGGTATCGGAGCTGATAAAATTAGCTCCATTTCCGCCCGCAAGAGCCCAACCGTTCGGATATTTTTCACCGATAAACTGATCTTGGACAATGCATCTCAAAGGCTCTTGGGTAGAATAAACAGAACTTCTTACAAGAGCCTTATTACTGTGAGGGATTCTTTCAACATCTTCCACTTCAAAACAATAAGGACCTGTTTTACGTTTTGATATTGTTCTCAAAACATCTCCGTTATTAGAAACTAGAGTTTTAGTTCCGCCCGATTTACGGAAGTAAGTTCCGGAATAAAGTCTTGAACCGTTTGTGTGAACCGAGCCGATTTGTCTGCCGTATCTGATAAATCTGTACGCTGATGTGATAATGTTCATAAAAAATGTCTCCTTATTACTTTTGCATATTGTATTAAAGCCCGTGATAATTTTTTTTTGCGAATTTAGGGCGAATTGTTAAGGATTATTAATCAAAAATTTTGATTGCACGCTCCAAAATGCCGAGACAATGGGAAATGGTTATTCCGTAGTTTGTGAGTGGAATATTCAGCTCGTTTGCGTGCATAATTCTTGAAAGAACTTCTCTTCTTGTTGTCATGCAGGCTCCGCAGTGGATTATGAGCTTGTAGGGTGTAATATCGGGAAAATCATGTCCCGAGGCGTGTTCTATTATGAGATTTTTGTTTGTTTTTTGCTTTAACAGGCGTGGGATTTTTACTCTGCCAATGTCATCTTCTATCGGGTGGTGAGTACAACTTTCGAGGATAAGGACTTTGTCCCCGTCTTGGAGATTGTCAATAGCTTTTGCAGACTTTACAAAAACCTCCAAATCCCCTTTTAGTCTTGCAAAAAGAATTGAGAACGAGGTGAGCGGGATATTCTCGGGAACGATTTCGCTGACTTCTCTGAAGGCTTGCGAGTCGGTTACGACGAGTGCGGGCGGGGTTTTTAAACTTTCAAGAGCTTGAGCAAGCTCGCTTTCTTTCACGACAAGGCTAAGACAATCGTTGTCAAGCAAATCCCTTATGGTCTGAACCTGCGGAAGAATTATTCTTCCTTTCGGGGCTTCTTTGTCAATAGGGATAACGAGGACGACGGTACTTTTAGGCGGGATTAAGTCCCCTAAAATTGTCGGAGGGGTCACAAAATCGTCGGGTAAAAGTTTTAGAATGGCGGATTTGAAGTTGAAGACGAGGTTTTCGTCGGAGGTAACGGAAGTTTTTAAAATTTTGTCGGAATTTTTCTCGACAAGGTTGAGTATTTCGGCAAATTTTTCTTCCGAAATCGGGGATATATCCGACTTATTAACCACGATTAGAAACGGAATGTTCAGAGCTTTAAGCCTTTGGATTAAATCTT
>CAMAML010000181.1 GCA_945836835.1 uncultured cyanobacterium
GGGTTTGTATCCCTCTACTTTTCACATTTTATTAGTATTTATTTATTTTGTGTAATATAATCTCAAATATATGAGGAAAAGTTTTGCGACAATTTTAGTTTTGGCTTGTGCCACCGTGACGTATGCGGGGTACTACCTTGGCGTACCGTATTTTCTGAACTCTGAAAAAATGGAAACCTATGTCGAAAAAACGGTTTTTCAAAAGACGGGATTTCGGGTTGACTTCGTAAACCCGAATATTAAAGTCGGGCTTATTCCTTCCGTGAAATTGACGGCTGACGAGTTTAACGTCATTAACAAAGACGGCACAAAGGCTTTGGCAGTGTTAACCCCGAATATCAAGATAAAACTTTTGCCCCTACTGTTTAAAAATATTGAGATTGAAAACCTAAGCTCCGACGGGGTTGTCGTAAACCTGTTTTTTGATAAAAATTCTCAATTCCGACTGGGCGACTATCCCCTAAAGCCTTCTAACGACAGTGTTTTTAATCTGAATAAAGCCTCGGTTGACCTCGGGCAGTACCTGATAACTTTGGACGATGAAGTTCGGGCAAAAACCGTGAAACTCAACGGTGAATACTTTGTCGTCGGGGATTATCGAAAAGACGAGTTTGTCCAATTCAAGACAAAATCTAAACTCTATACGGGTGAAAAAGTCGCAAACCTCGATGCGGACGTGAGTTTGCTTCTTCCGCTGAAAAAAGTCAAAGAGGACAAGGTTAAGCTCGATTTAAACGTAAAAGATTTGGATATATCGGACTTTACGACGTATGCCTCGGTGTTGTCAAAAGGATATATAAAAGAGTTGCGAGGCGTTGTAAACCTTATAACGACGACAAGAGTTGATGCTCCGCATAAAGAAATTCAGGGGCATTTGAAATTAGATAATTTTGCAATCCTTAGGGCAGACAGGTCAACTTCGATATATTCGGACGCTCCCGTTGACGTCAAGAGTGATGTTATGATTATTGACGACGGAGTAAAAATCAACAAGTTCACCGTCAATTCAAACGGAATTGATTTTGGGGTGAGTGGCAGTGTTTCAAAAACTAACGCCAAATTTCCGATTTTGGACTTGAAGGCGGTTGTGAACCATATCCAAGGTAAAAATATTGTCGGATTTATCCCGGGGATAAAAAATCTTTCGTCGGATTTTGACTTTTGTATGCTCAAAACTTACCCGCTTGACGGCGAAGTAAGTGGTGTCGTCGAGGTTAAGGGCGAGGCAAATTATCCGAATTTATTCGGAAACGTATTGATTAAGGACTTATACCTGATTGAGCCGATAAAAGACGCACCCGAAAACGGGGTTGTCAAACTCTCTTTTGACAAGCACAAAATGAACATTGACGTTCATGTTATGACGGATAAGACGGAATACGTTAACGTCAAGGGTTCGGCAAAACTTTTCAGGGGCAAGTACACGGATCTTTATATCACCTCGACCCCGAACATTGATTTAGTCAAGGCAAGAAAAGTCGTTATGCCGCTTCATGACATTTTAAAATTTGAGCTGGGACCCGTCCCGATGATGAATATTTTTCACGGATTCGGGAAGGCGAACCTTCACGTCGCAGGTTCAAAAGTTTCCCCGCACGCTTGGGGGAGCATAACCTTTAAAGAAGGGGTTGCGGCGTTTACGACCATAAACAACATGACCGTAAAACGCCTAAACGGAGCGGTTAATTTTAATGACGGAGTTGTAAAGTTTAATTCAAATTCCGCATATTTGTACGATTTACCCGTATTCATCGACGGAAGTTGCACCTTAAAAGGGGACTTGTCCGTAAACGTCAGGGCGGACGGGCAAAACACCGCAAACCTTTTTAAAATCATAAACACTTCCCCGATTTTAAAAGAATTGCAGGATATGATAAAACCGATTAACACGGCTCACGGCAAGACAAAAATTTTCATAAACATTTTCGGGCATGTCGAAAGAGGCAGGGAACCCGTATTTAACAAGGATTTGTTTGCCAAAGGTTCGGTCGAATTTATCTCAAACGTGATGACGTTTTTCCCTAAGAAAATTCCCGCAACCGATATTTCCGGCGTGGTGCATTTTGACAAAAACAACGGCGATTTTAATATTTCCGCAAAACTTATGCATTCTCTAATCCGCTCGTCGGGCTTGATAAAAGATAAAACCGTTATCTTAAACGCCTCCTCAAACAAGTTTATTGCAGGCGACGCACAGAGGATTGCAAGGCTGTTTTTAGGTAATTCAATCCCGCAAATCGGCGGGCTGGACACCGTCAGCACCTCATTTGAAGGGTATTACAAGGGTACGTTAAACCTGGAAGAATTTGATTATTCAAACCTCACGACAAAAGGTCGGATTTATTCCAACAAAGGTGCAAAATCCCCGATAATAGTAAACAACAGCGAATTTGAGCTAAAAAATTCGCACCTGAAAATTTCGCCGATAAAAGGAACTTTGCTCTCAAACCCGTTTAATTTGGAGCTTGACGCAAAAAACATTATGACCGCCCGTCAGCTTGTGAACGGCAAATTTTCCATGAAAAACTTCGACCTTACAAACCTCAACGGGGTCGAAATTCCGAATATGCCGCAGTTGAAGGATTTTGACAAGTTCGGAGGAAAAATAGACGTTGCCTCGAAAATTACAAACAACGACGTGAGATTTTTTGCTCAACTTGGCGGGGCAAGCGTCCTCTATAAGCCGAAAAACCTGCCCGTCAAAATTTTGAACGGAAACATTCTTTTTTCTTCAAACGCTCTGAATATCAACAAAATTAATGCATACGCAGGCAAGATGCCCGTGTTTTTGAACGGAAAAATCGAAGACATTTTCACAAACCCGAATTTGAATTTGTACGTGAACGCAAAACCTTCACAAGAATTTTTTGATCAATTTTTTAACGCAAAATCCGTTTACCCGATTAAGTTGAAGGGGGACGTCATGCTCTCTTCAAAGTTAAGCGGGAAGCATGACAGGCTATCCGCAAAAACCGAGTTGAAACTCGACGAGGCGTCCTCGCTTTATTATATGGGGGCAACCGTCGGGGATTTGGTTAACCCCGTAAAATTTACGATTGACAGTGTGCTTATGCCAAACAAAATTCGGCTGAACAATTTCATTTACGAAAAAACAATCGCATCTCAGAACGGAAAATTCTTTCCGACCCCGCAACTTACCGCAAGCGGGGAAATCGAAAAATTAAATGGAAACGATATTGCGTTTCATAACTTCAAGGTAAAAACCCTTAACCCGACGGATGCAAAAATTTTCAACATAATCTTTAAAAAACCGATGATGAAACAGGGCGTGTTCACCTCGGACATAATATTGAACGGGAAGGCGTCCGCTCCGTATGCCATCGGGACTTTTGATATGACAAGCATCGACGTTCCGTTCTGGGATTCGACCGTCAAAGACGTAAGCCTCAACTTCAAGCCGGACGTGATTAATATAAAGGTAAAAAGTTCAATCCTCGATAACAATATCGTGATGAATTCCGTTATGAAAAACAAGCTTGCCTCTCCGTA
>CAMAML010000182.1 GCA_945836835.1 uncultured cyanobacterium
AAAATCGCCCGATTCATCCACAAATATGCTTAATTCCTTCACTCCGTATCCTTTTCTACTAAAAATGGCGAGGAAGCCCCCTCGCCTTAGGTGGACCCAGAGCGTCGCGCCCAGCCCAATATCATTATACCGTATCTTAAGATAATTGTCAAGCCCATGAAATCTTGTTAGTGTAAATAATCCATACGCCAGTTGTTTTCCATTATGCGTGCAAGACAGTTCTGACCTGAAATAGCTGCGATTGTTTCATCTTTAAGTTTTTTGTTTGGTGTCCCGCAATTTGTTGAATTGTCTCTCCAATAAGTTTTGGAAGTATATTCTACCCATTTTCTTGTCGTTTCAGGAAGAATGGTGCCATCTTGCATTAGGTATCCGAATGAGAAAACATCTTTTCCCTGTGTGTTTGGAAGGGATAAACCGTTTGTGTCCACATACAAATATTCGCATGCCTTTGAGTTTAAATAACGGCAAGTCCCATTAATCGCCATATATACCATAGCACCGTCATTTAATACAAATACAAAATACTGATTGCCTATTAAGCTACTATTAGATCCCTTTAAATAATTGAAAGGTCTATCCTCATATTCACCTCTTTTATGGCTTTTTACTACATGAAACGCCGAACGAACAGCGGCATCCAATCTGTCATGATCCGCAACTTCATTTCCATCTTCGTCGGTTGTTGTTGTGAAAATCCCCGTACATTCAAGCGTATCACAACCATAGTCCGCCATGATTTTCCTGAACCCTTGTGATAATACCGTATAGTCACGTTTGAGAGCGGTTTCCCATTGCGAAATTCTGTGTTCGTTAATCAAAGTCGGCAGAGTCAACGCCGCAACTACCCCGATAACGCCCAACGTAATCAAGACCTCGGCTAATGTAAAGGCATTGAAATTTCTTCTTGTTTTGTACATAAAGATACCTCCTGTTCAAAAATTAACTCTTTTTCAAAAGCGTCTCGTACGAGACACTTTTTTTTATATTAACATATAAATTAGTTTTATGCAAGAGTCAAAAGCAAAACAAAATGAAAAGATATGTAAACTTCTGGGCAGTTTGGTTAAGGAGTTGAGTCAAAACAAGAAAAAATCCATTCTTGCATACGAAAGCGACCTGCCAAGGAGTGTCGTTCACTATATTATGGAGGGGGTTAAAGATCCGCAGTTAACCACTTTTTGGCGGCTTGCCGTCGGATTGGAGATGAAACCTTCCGAGTTGTTGGCTCTTTTAGAGAAAAAAGTCGGTTCTGATTTGGATTTATGAGCTAAAAAAAAATTTTGCCCCACAAATTAGTTCACAAACTTTAACAGAAAATTATTATAAGAAATGTAACGATAAACCGTATTTCATGTAAATTTTGATTACTTAGAGACTTTTTTGAAAATTTATGGTACAATGTTAGGCGGGTAGGATAGAATGCTTAAGGATTGGAACTTGAAAAATCCTAAATTATATAAACTAATATTATCGCTGGTTATGGTTGTGTTTGCACCGTTGACGGCGTTTGCGACCGAGGAGGATTATTTTCCGAGCCTTTCGGACTTGGGCGGGTATGCTTCTCGGGAAACACTTGCGATTGCGGAACCTGACACCGTTTCGCCCGTGCAGGTTGAATCTTCCGTCGAAAACCCCAAAAAAACTCGGCATGTAAAAGATATTGAAATTCATGGGCTTAATGTTGTATCGGAAGTCGATGTTCTATCAAAAATTAACATTCATAAAGGGGATGTATATAACAAAGACGCCATTCAGGAAGGGTTAAAAAATGTCTACCAAATGGGATATTTTACCGAAAAAATGAGGGCAATTCCCGTTAACAACTCCGATGGTACGGTTACCCTGAAAGTTATTTTGGAGGAAAATTCCCCGATTACGGATTTCACAATCGAAGGGAACACGGTTGTTTCCACCGATGAAATACTTGAACCGTTGTTAGAGATGAAGGGTAAGCCCCAAAACATTTCTCAGCTCAACGGTGCGATTGAAAAAATTCAAAACATATATTCTTCAAAAGGTTATATCCTTGCACGTATAGCGTCCGTAACCGACGACCCTGACGGGACGGTCAACATAAAAATCAAGGAAGGGACGGTTAATTCCATCGCTATTTCGGGCAACGAGAAAACTAAAGATTTCGTTATTGCAAGAAATATCCTTGTGGAACCCGGAACGGTATACAACGAAAATCAGGTTAAGCAGGACATTGTAAGGCTTTATTCCACACAGTCGTTCAAAGACGTAACAAGAGAAATTGAGCCGTGTGAGGATGATCCCGACACGTACGATATTACGATTAACGTTCAGGAACAGAGGACGGCAAGCATTTCACTTGGAGGAGGTATTGATTCCGTGACGGGTGTTTTCGGGTCGGTTGGTATCGCAAACAACAACTTCAGAGGGTTGAACCAAAGAATTGCACTTAACGGTATTGTCGGTTCGGGGTTAATCCTAAACGATGCATCAATCAAAAGAAGAATGAACTTGCAGGTCGATTTGAGTTTCTTTGAACCTCACTTCCTGAATGCCGACACTTCCCTGATGACGAAGTTATACTTTAGAGATTACGGTTCGTATCAGGTTCCGCTCGCAATCGAGAGAAGAATTGGCGGAGAGGTTACGGTCGCCCACAGGATGAAGAGAAATCGTCATTTATCGTCGATGCTGACCTTGGGTGTTGAAAATATAAACGTAAGTGAAGGGGATTTTAACAAAATTGCGAGCATGTATTCAAGATACGGAATACCAATCAGCGAAAGAGCCAAAGAGCTTGACGGCGGATTGTTCCTGTCATTAAGCCCCGCTCTCGTTTATGATACAAGGGATTCCAATATAGTAACCCGTAAAGGTACTATCGCAAACATTAGATTTGACGAGGAATTTGGTCTAAACGGGTTTGACAAAACTCACGGGAAATTGTCGGGATCCATCAAGCATTACGTACCTGTCGCAAAGAAATCATCCCTGTCGTTTATGGCAAGAGCGGGCGGGAAAATTCACGGCAACATGCCTGAAGTTATGGCTTACCGCTTAGGCGGTCCGTATTCCGTCAGAGGTTACAGAATGAGCGGTGTCGGTACGGGTGATGCGTTTATGATGGGTTCGGTTGAATTTGCAACCCCTATACCGTTCCTTGATAGGACAAGGCTTGCGCAAAAGGCGTCATTCCTTAACAACATAAGGTTTACGGTATTTGCCGATGCGGGTAAGGTGTTCTCGCCGACGATTGCCTCAAAAGTTTACGACAGACCGCTTTATGCAATATCCGCGGGTGTAGGGCTGAAGCTCTATATTCCGGGAATTGGTCCGTTGTCGGTTGACTACGGTATTCCGTTCACCAATGTCGGGGATTACGGGGCTAAAAACGGTTACTTCACTTTCGGTGTAGGTGATTTATTATATTAGTAATTTATAAATACAAGCATATAAGGAGATTTTATGAAAAATTCTAAATTAGCAGTTGCATTGACGGCA
>CAMAML010000183.1 GCA_945836835.1 uncultured cyanobacterium
TCATTGCTGAAGAGGTGTTTGAGAGGAAATAAGTGTTAAGTTTACGTTTAAAATCTTTCAAACGTATCTTTTAGGTTGCAAAAAAATCTTTTTCGATCGCGGAATGTCACGTCAAAAAATTCGTGATAAAATAGGTTTATGATTGAAAACATTGAACAGCTCAGGGCGGCTATCGAGGTCGAGACAAAATACAAGTACATAAACATCCGCGGAAAAGAGGTAACTTTTTCCGAGTTTATTTGCAAAGAACTTCGGAAATACTATAAGCTGTCGGGTAAAAATCCCAAGTGGGCGGTTTTGCTTGAAAATTTTCAACATTACGGTCAGGCGTCAGTGATTGAGCGACAAAAAAGTATCCGATTGCTTGTAAAAATCGTCAAATCTGAAATTCAGGCGTCAAAAGCTCCGCAAAAAAACGAAGGCGAGCCTCAACAACTTTGCAATCCAAACGAGGTTGACGTTATGTACGTCAAGGGCGTTGGTCCTAAGATTGCTTATTTGTTGAATAAGCTCGGAATCTACACGGCGAACGATTTAATCTGTTATTTTCCGCGAAAGCATGTCGATTATTCCTCGAGAACCTTAATCAGAAATCTTAAAGAGGGGGATACGACGACTGTTTTCGGGTATATTAAGTCCGTCGGAATTTTCAACACTTCAAAAGGTTTGTCGATTACAAAGGTTAAAATCGAGGATGAGAGCGGTTGGTTTGAGCTGACACTTTTTAATGCAAAGGCAAACAAGTTTGTTCAAGAAAGAATGAGGTCTCAGTTCCCAAAAGGGGCAGGGATAATGATTTCGGGGACGGTGAAAAAAGACTCCTACACAAACCGCCCGACATTTGACAAGCCGACTTATTCCATTATGACGGGGGAATTTCTTGCAGGCGAGCAAACAAACCTCAATGTTGCAAGAATTGTGCCGATTTACACCGTTTGCGAAAACTTAAACATAAAAGTTTTGCGTCGTGCAATTTATAATGTCGTAATGCTTTACGGCGACTACATCGTAAACATTATTCCGGACGAAATTCGCCAAAAATTGGGGCTTATGGATAAAAAAGACGCCGTTTTGCAGATACATTTTCCGGAGAGCATGGAAAAACTTAACCATGCCAGATACACTCTCGTGTTTGAAGAATTGTTTTTGCTACAGCTGAAAATGGTGAGAGCAAGAGAGCAGTCGGCAAGAGAAAAGGCGCTAAATCTTACAATCCGCAACGACGGTTTGGTCAGAAAATTTATCGACGGATTGCCGTTTGAGCTTACGGGGGGGCAGAAAAAAGCCGTAAATGAAATTCTGCACGACCTCAATTCCGACATGCCGATGGCAAGACTTCTTCAAGGGGATGTTGGTAGCGGAAAGACTGTTGTCGCCTGTATAATGCTTCTTGCAGCGGTCGAAAACGGGTATCAGGGGGCGTTAATGGCTCCGACTGAGATTTTGGCACAACAACATTACAACAACCTTGTAAAATGGCTGACGCCGTTAGGTTTGAGCGTCGGACTGTTTCTTGGCTCGCAGGGCAAAAAAGTCAGAGAAATTTTTAGGCAAAATCTTAAAAACGGACAAACTCATATTGCTGTTGGGACGCATGCACTTATCCAAGAGGAGGTGGATTTCAATAATTTAGGGGCGATTGTCGTCGATGAACAGCATAGGTTCGGGGTTAAGCAGAGAAATCTTTTAAAGAAAAAGTCCGCAAACCCGCAAATGCTTACGATGACGGCAACCCCGATACCGAGAACGTTAGCCATGACGGTTCACGGAGATTTGGATTTAACGGTTATAGACGAGTTGCCAAAAGGGCGTTTGCCTATTAAAACGAGCCTTACGACTTCTCACAGGGGCGTGTATGAACTTATAGAGCGTGAGGTTAATGCCGGAAGGCAGGCGTATGTCGTTTATCCGCTGATAGAAGAAAGCGAAACACTTTCCGCAAAAGCCGCAACTATCGAGGCGGAAAAATTGCAAAACGAGGTTTTTCCGAATTTTAAGGTCGGACTTTTGCACGGAAAACTCAAAAACGACGAGAAAGAACAGGTTATGTCTGATTTTTATGATAAGAAATATGACATCCTTGTATCTACTACCGTTGTTGAAGTCGGGGTGGATGTGCCGAATGCGACGGTTATGGTGATAGAAAACGCCGAGCGGTTCGGGCTGTCTCAGCTTCACCAGCTGAGGGGGCGGGTCGGAAGAAGTGCTTTGCAGTCGTATTGCGTGCTTGTAACGGCTTCCCGCTCGCAGGAAACTAAAGCTCGACTGGGGATTATGACCGAAACCAACGACGGGTTTGTTATTGCGGAAAAGGATTTGGAACTGAGAGGTCCGGGAGAATTTCTGGGAACTCGTCAGAGCGGTTTGCCCGATCTTATTCTGTCCGACATAGTAAAGGATGCCAAAATCCTTGAACAGGCTCGTTTTGAGGCGATTGATTTTGTAAAAAATCATGACTTGAAAAATTATCCTCTGCTCGAAAAAGTTACAACTTTAACAATGTTTGGAGGTTTGGACATTTAGTGGTACAATAAGGGCATGGTATTTAGTTTTGTGTAAATTAAGGGGTGCAAATGGAATTTATTGAGAATAAAGCGGAAGAACGCAGACAAATTGTCGGGATATTCAAAGATATTTTTAAATATCTGCCCTCAAAACTTGTCGGAACCGTCGGGAATGCGATTGTAATCCCGATTTATACCAGCTTGCTCTCTCCGGCACAGTACGGTCTGTACTCGTTATCAGTCGCGTTGTTGTCTTTTTTGTGTATAATCTTTTCCGACTGGGTCGGGTTGTCGGGGTTGAGATTTTTTAGAAAACACCAGCTATCGAATGATTTGTCAAAATATTTGTCTATTTTGGTTTGTTTGCTTGGCATGAATATTTTGCTTATGTTCTTGTTGTGCGTGGTTTTCCACTCAGATATAATTTCGTTTTTCAAAATCCCCGCAAAATATTTCTATGCGGTTTTGTTCCTGATAATTCCCGTTGCGATTAGGGCTTTATTGTTCCAGCTTTTGAGGGCGCAGCTCAAGTCCGTTTCGTACACGTTTTCAACAATTTTGAACCAGTTTTTGACAATAGGTTTATCCATATTTTTCATCAAAGTTTGTCATTTAGGTGCGGTTGCCATGCTTTTAGCCATGGGGATTTCCATTTCGATTATAGACGTAATTTTGATGGTTCAAAGCAATATTTTAAAATACTTTAAGAAACCTGAAATCAAGTGGGGAATTTTGTTTCCGATAATTTTGTACGGAATCCCGATTTCAGCAACATCTTTGAGTGCGTGGATGATTTCACAGAGCAACAAATTTATCATGAACCACATAAACGGCTTCACGGACGTTGCGTTTGTCGGGGTTGCGTATGGGGTTACTCAGCCTATATTGATGACGTTGTTTGCAACGATTACGGTTGCCGCAATCCCGAGGATATTGCGAATGTTTGAGGAAAAAATTGACGTTCGCCCGATT
>CAMAML010000184.1 GCA_945836835.1 uncultured cyanobacterium
AAAACTCGCATATACCCGACAAAACCACTGCACGAATTTGGAGGTGAAACAAGAGTTCTTTCAAGATTTTTATCGATTAACCCAATAGAATAGTTAAAATTATTTTTTATAATTTTTTCCCAATTAAATCGGGTTGTAACATCCTTATTTACAAGCCGCAAAATACTGCATTTTATAAACGGAACTTTCCCGAGTACGACCATATACCGCCACATTGAAAGCATCGGGTTTGGCAGGCAGTAAAGAAATTTTGTATAAGCATCCGAGGAAAAACCGTTTTGCTCAAGCACTTCCGTCAAACCAATCTCATACTTTTCCACAACCTCGTTTTTTGAATTTTGGGGTTGAATATTCATAAAAAATTTTTCAACAACTTCCGAGAGAAAAGCTCGCTTTCTTAACGAAAAAAAATAGGATTGAATATGAGGTCGCCTGCAAAATTTCACTTTCTCTCTGACGTATTTTATCCCGAACTTGTTTCTCGTAATCCCCCAAAAATCCGCTTTTGATTGAAACATTTTTGCAAAAACAAACTCAAACGGATACAACGGTCCGTAACAGCTGTCGTTTGCAAAAACCAACTCGTCAAAATCAGCAAGGCGTCCCGAATTTTTGAGGTAAAAATAACCTCTTTTATATGAGCCGAAATCGTACTCGGAGTGCTTTTCGGCAATTATGACGTCGGCAAGTCCGCGTAGCTTTTCCCGCTCGCCTTCGACGAGCGGATTGCAGGAAACCAAAATAATAAAATTACATACCGCTCTCAAAGACTTTAGGTAAAAAAGAACATAATCATCAACGATATAATCCTTGTCATAATGAGCAAAAACGGCACAAACGGACTTATTCATCATAATTTTACACCCGCAATTTTTAATATCTCGCAAGGTTCTTGGACGATATATGTAGCTCCCGCTTTTTCTAAGGTTTCCCTGTCACGAAATCCCCACGTGCAGCCGATACAATCCACTTCCGCATTTTTTGCCGTCAAAACATCAGTATCGGAGTCGCCGACAAAAATTACGTTTTCTATACGTACTTTCATATCGTGAATTGCCTTAAAGACACTGTCGGGTGCGGGCTTTTTTCTTATCCCTTCCGCCTCGTTTTCGCCTATTGCAACGGTTATTAAGTCTCCGAAATATTTTTTGCAAAGTCCCTTTACCGCAAAATCAAACTTGTTTGACACAACCGCAACCTGTATCCCGTTCAGTTTTAAAGTTTTAAGCATTTCAGAAATCCCTACGTACGGGGCTGTTTTGTTGAACATGTTGTCTTTATAATGTTCTTTAAAACACGTTAAACAATCCTCAAAATCAGGGTTTGCCAAACCGTTTGGTATTGCTCGCGTCATCATTACCCTTACGCCGTCCCCGACAAATGTGCGAACTTCCTCGATTGTTCTTGTCCTATACCCGAATTTATTCAAAGCAAAATTTACGCTGTCAGTCAAATCCTCAAGCGTGTTAAGTAAAGTTCCGTCCAAGTCAAACACTATACCGTATATCATTCTTGGTTAATCCCGATTTTTACGACGACCTTTTTTACATTGTCCTGCAGGCACATTGTCGTAATCTGCGGAGCATGGGCGTCCTGCGGATAAAAAACCGCAAAATTTTTACCATTTAAATAAAGTTTATTCAGTTCCATTTTAGGGCGATGATAGAAAACAATATCTTTCTGATAAGAATAGTTTGTCAACTCCTCCAATCCGTCGATACTGCAATAGTTAATCCTCTCAATTCCGTTGAGCAAGAACTGGATGTCAATATACCGCTTATGGGACTCTAAGGTTGCATCAAGCTCGCTTTTTGTATTGTATTCTTCAATATTTGCATAAATATTTTCACCAATCTCGTACCGCCCCGCAGGGGTATTGACGTTTAGACCTTCAATAAACTTTATAACTTCTTCGGGTACGTCATATTGAGATATAAAACATAAATCGTCGCAAATCATTATTCTGCCAACTCTTTCATCGCTGCTTCAAACTCTTCTTTCTTAGGAGCTTTACCGTGCCATCCCGCATTATTTTCCATAAAACTTACCCCTTTACCTTTAATCGTATGAGCGATTATCGCCGTCGGCAACGGAGCGGCTTTTGCAAGCTCTATCGCATCATAAATTTGGTTAAGGTCATGCCCGTCGATTTCTATAACATTCCAGCCAAACGATTTAATCTTAGCTGACAAATCGCCCAACGCCTTGATATTTTCAGTGCAACCGTCTATTTGAAGATTGTTACGATCAATGATTGCAACAAGGTTGTCCAATTTGTGGCAAGCAGCATGCATAAACCCTTCCCAGACACTGCCTTCCTGCAATTCACCGTCGCCCATAAGCACAAAAACGAGAGCGGGATTACTGTCCAGCTTCAGTCCGCTTGCCATACCACATGCGATTGACAACCCTTGTCCAAGCGACCCCGTCGTCGCATCAACTCCCGGGCAGAAAACCGCAGGATGCCCCTGCAACCTTGAGCCAAACTTCCTGAACGTTAACAGCTCTTCTTTCGGGAAATACCCGAGCTGTGCCAAATTTGAGTAATAAATAGGAGAAACATGCCCTTTTGAAAGCACAAATCTGTCACGAGTATCAAAGTTTTTATCTTTTGTCCACTTTGGAGCAAGTTTCATACACTTGTGAAACAGAACCGTCATAATCTCGACGGAAGAAAGAGAGCCGCCAATGTGTCCGGACTGTGCAGTATAAACCATTTCAATGATATTTCTTTTGCTCTCGGCACAAAATTTCTCCAATGCGTCTATCTCATTTTTTTTAAGCATTTTTATCTCCAAACAATTTTTCTCTAAAAACATGCAACACAAACAGCGGTAATACGGGAAAAATCCGCTTGAACCTTTTCGGCTCTTTTACGGTTCTGTAAAGCCACTCCACTCCGAGTTTTTGGTAAATGAGGGGTGCTCGTTTTACAACCCCCGACCAAACGTCAAAACTTCCGCCAATCCCTATCATAACGGCATCAGGCAACTTGGCAAGAGCTTTTTTGATAAAAAGTTCCTGCTTTGGGGAACCCAATGCAACCAAAACCAATGACGGGCGGGAGGCTGCAAGTTCGTTTAGAACTCGCTCTTCATCTTTGAAATATCCGTCTTGAACATAAACAGAATTTAATTGTGGGTATTCACGTTTCAAATTGGATACCGTTTTTTCTATAATTTCGGGTTTTGCCCCGACAAACGCAATCGGCTGAGAATTTTGGGAAAACTTTTCAACAAGTTTTTTCGCAAACTCAATTCCCGCAATCCTTTTAACGTTATGTCCAAGAATTTTAAGCCCGAGTTGAACCCCGATACCGTCAGGGATAACCAATTCAGCACCCCTGATAATATTTGCAAAATCAGGATTTTTTCGAGCATACGCAATCATTTCGGGGTTAATTGTCACAACAAAACCTCTATGGTCTAAGATATATTCTAACGCCTCTTCGGCATTGAACGTATCCACGAAAA
>CAMAML010000185.1 GCA_945836835.1 uncultured cyanobacterium
AAGCAGCGATTGCGGGCGGAATACCTATTATTATGCCGATAAAAACAATCCTTGCAGGAAATATGATTACCGATATTGAGGCAATCCTCAACGGAACGACGAACTATATCTTAACCAAAATGGATATGGACGGTGCGTCTTATGAGGAAGTTTTGAAAGAGGCACAAGAGTTAGGCTATGCAGAGGCAGATCCGACGGGTGACGTTGAAGGATATGACGCTGCGTATAAGGTTACGACCCTTGCAACTTTGGCGTTTAAGAAAAAAATCAAGCTCGAAAACGTTTATCGTGAAGGGATTACGAAGGTTCGAGCAGAAGATATGCAGGCAGCAAACGAACTCGGGTACAAGATTAAACTTATCGCCTCCGCTCACTTGGACGAAAACGGTTGTGCGGACGTAAGAGTTCACCCGATGCTTGTTTCAAAAAATTCTACCCTCTCGCATATCAATTACGTCAAAAATGCGGTGAGCCTGAACGGACACCCCGTCGGTCACGTAACTTTGTCGGGTGCGGGTGCGGGCGAGTTTCCGACCGCAAGCTCCGTTGTCGGTGATATTTTGGCGATAGCTTCCGAGTTTGGTAAAACCGACTACGTTCTTCCGATGATGAGATGTTCCCATAGCGAAGTCGCAAAGTCCGTAAATATTTTGGATACAAAAAACAAATATTACATTTCGATAAATGCAAAAAATAATCTCGGCGTCATAGGTAATATCGGCAAAATTTGCGAAAAAAATAACATCAGCGTCGCAAGTATTATGCAACACGGGGTTAAAGACAACAACACGGCAGATATTACGATGTTGACGGAGTTTTCGCTCGAAAAAGATATGCGACAAGCACTCAAAGACTTTGAAGAAAGCGAATACATCAACAAAATTAACAGCATGATACGGGTTCAAGGTTAACCGTTACAAATATGTAAACTTTTTGCCCTAATTTTTAAAACCTCTTATTATATATAGTAAGAGAGAGATTTTGCTTGTCCAAAATTTGGACGGGTGTCAGGGAAGAGGAGAGTTACAGGCATGATGAACATAGAACATATAAAACGGGTTGACCCCGAAGTTGCGGAACAAATTGAGGCGGAGTTTAAACGTCAAAGTGAAACGATAGAACTTATCGCAAGCGAAAATATTACGTCAATGGCGGTTATGGAGGCAAACGGCAGTGTTTTGACCAACAAATATGCCGAAGGTAAACCGCACAAAAGATTTTATAACGGATGTTCGCACGTGGATGTTATCGAGGAGCTTTGTCAAAAAAGAGCCTGCGAACTCTTCGGTATGGATCACGCAAACGTCCAGCCGCACAGTGGAGCGCAGGCAAATATGGCGGTGTTTATGTACGCACTTAACCCCGGGGACAACGTTTTGGGAATGGATTTGTCCAACGGCGGACACCTTTCGCACGGCTCGCCCGTCAATTTTTCGGGGCTGTATTTTAACGTAAAAAGTTACGGCATAAACGACGAGGGCGAAATCGATTATGAAAACGTCCGCCAAATGGCACTTGAACATAAGCCAAAACTCATCATCTGCGGGGCAAGCAACTATGCAAGAATTATAGATTTTAAAAAGTTTAGAGAAATAGCCGACGAAGTCGGGGCGTTGCTGTTAGCGGACATCGCACATATTGCAGGGCTTGTTGCGGCAGGCTTGCACCCGTCGCCCGCACCGTATGCGGATTTTGTAACCACGACTACGCACAAATCCCTCAGAGGACCGAGAGGCGGTATTATTATGTGTAAACAGGAACACGCACTCGGCATCGATAAGGCAGTTTTTCCGGGGATGCAAGGCGGACCTTTAGAACACGTTATCGCCGCAAAAGCAGTCGCACTTTTGGAGGCTTCTAAGCCGGAGTTCAAGGAATATGCAAAACAGATTATTAAAAATGCCCAAACGCTGGCTGATGAGCTTGTCGCAAACGGACTTGATATTGTCGGCGGAAAAACCGAAAACCACCTTATGACGCTTGATTTGAGAAAAACGGGCAAAACGGGTAAAGATATGGCAAATGTGCTTGAAGAAGTCGGGATTACGGCGAACAAAAACACCGTCCCGAACGACCCACAAAGTCCTTTTGTTACAAGCGGAATAAGATTGGGTACGCCTGCAGTAACTACAAGAGGGTTCAAGGAAGAAGATATTCGTGAAGTTGCAAGGATTATTGCCGAGGCGATAAAAAATTCCGACGATGCGGAAAAACTCAAGGAGCTAAGAGAACGCTCGCTCGCACTTTGCAAAAAACATCCGATTTATATAAGTGACTAAGTTTTTACGGGAAATTGGTATTGGCACGATGTCCTAATAATGGTAAAATTTCACCCTCTACCAACGGGAGGCGGATTTTGCGTAGAGTGGAGTGAGCAGAGCGAACGAACTCGAAGGAACGCGGAGCTGAGTGAACGGCAGTTTGTGGCAACAAACGTAGTGAACGACAGCGTAGCGTGGAGCAATAATCCAAGACAAGGGTAGAATTTCTTAATGAGCCTTTGACAACATTTTTATAAAGGCGAATTTACAAATGCGGGTGAGGGGGCAAACAGTTACGTTGTCGTGTTCAATGAAAACGTTGAACACGACCTACGCGACTCGCTGGTACTTTGTAAAAAACACCCGATTTATACGTAGGCTACTTCTGAGTGTGGCGGACGCAGTCCGCTCTTGAACGGAGCCGAAGGGATACGAGGTTCTCCAAACCTCGAGGTTTGGCAAATCCCATCATGCCAAAATGACGGTAAAAAGTTATTTATTTTCAACGCCTTATTAATCCTCCATTCAAAGGCGTTTTTCTTTTGCAAAAACGAGGAATGGTGAACCACTGTCCGGCGTTTTTGTTCCATCCCCCCCCAACCCTTACAGTAAGCACTAATCGTGTAACTGCCACTTCCCTTTTCTTCTTGGAGTAGTTTAAAATTACGGATAATCCGCACTCGTGCTACGTCCAAATTCTGATAAAACTCAGTTACTCAGTTATTCCCAAAAAACTTCTTATTGTTTGTTAACAATTATTTGCATTTTATTTTTGTTTGTTGTAGAATTAGTTGTAAGCCGATTTTTATAGAATGTGTCGAAACCACATTCTATTTTAAAAAGCGAACAAAAGGCATGGTGTGGCATGTGGACGAAATGCCTGTTATATCTCGATTTGGCGGTGGTAAGCATTGTTATCCCGACAGGACGAAAAAGGGGCGGCAGTTATATTTTTCGATAATCGGTCGCTTTTCCCCAAAAAAAGAAAACTCAGTTGAAACAATTAAACAAAAGGAAAACTTAAAATGGGTATCAAAGGTAAAAATGACAGAATGGTAGTTCTCGCTTGCGAAGATTGTAAAGAAAGAAACTACACTACGGTAAAAAATAAGAAAAATATCAAGGAAAGACTGGAATTGAACAAATACTGTCCTACTTGTAAAAAACACACGAAACACAAAGAAACCAAGTAGTGTTTCT
>CAMAML010000186.1 GCA_945836835.1 uncultured cyanobacterium
GAGCGAATAGGTTGTGTCGTTGAACTTTAGTGAATTTGCCCCCCCCCCCCCCCCCCTCCCCCAACCCCCGCCAACCAAAAGCCCAAAGATTAAAATGTTTAATTTTTCCATAAAAATTTTCTCCCTTTATTGCAATATAGCCTTGTTGATGGCGAATTTAAACCCCACGGGCGGGCGATTTGAAAAACTTGCGAAAAATTTTTGCTTGTAATACAATTAAAATAAATAAGAGGAGATATGTAAATGGAGACATTAAACAGAAATGAAGGGTTAATCACAAAAATTATCGGTCCGGTCATTGACGTTGAATTTCAGCAGAATGAATTGCCCGAAATTTACACGGCACTACACATCCAAAAAGAGGACGGAAGCATAATTGTAGCCGAAGTTCAACAAATGCTCGGATCAAACAAAGTCAGAACGGTTGCTATGTCGTCAACCGACGGACTTAAACGAGGGATGAAGGTTATCAACACCAACGAACCCATTAAAATCCCCGTCGGAAAATCAATTCTCGGAAGGATTTTGAACGTCGTTGGAGAACCCGTTGACCAAATGGGGGCAATAGAAACCGACACTTACCTTCCAATCCACAGACCGTCGCCGAAACTTACCGACCAAAACACGGATATTGAAATCCTTGAGACGGGGATTAAGGCAATCGACTTACTTCAACCTTACCAAAAGGGTGGTAAAATCGGGCTATTCGGCGGTGCGGGCGTCGGAAAAACAGTTCTAATTATGGAGCTTATCCACAACATCGCACAAGAACACTCGGGAGTCTCGGTTTTCGGCGGTGTCGGCGAAAGAACCCGTGAAGGAAACGACCTTTGGAACGAGATGAAAGAGTCAAACGTTATAGATAAAGTTGCACTTATTTACGGGCAAATGAACGAACCGCCGGGGGCAAGAATGAGAGTGGGCTTGTCTGCTCTTACTGCTGCGGAATACTTTAGAGATTTCTCAAAACAGGACGTATTGCTGTTTATTGACAACATTTTCAGGTTTACTCAGGCGGGTTCGGAAGTTTCGGCACTGTTAGGGCGTGTTCCGTCAGCGGTAGGCTACCAGCCGACACTGGCAACCGAAATGGGCGAGTTGCAGGAAAGAATTACATCGACCAAAGACGGCTCGATTACATCCGTTCAGGCAATTTACGTCCCTGCGGACGACTTGACCGACCCTGCACCTGCTACAACATTCTCTCACCTTGACGCGTCAACCGTTCTTTCAAGACAGATTGCATCTTTGGGTATCTATCCTGCGGTGGATCCGCTTGAGTCAAACTCAAGAGCATTGGATCCGAACATCATCGGGGAAGAACACTACAACGTAACAAGAAAAGTGCTTGAAATCCTTCAAAAATACAAAGAATTACAAGATATTATCGCAATTTTGGGGATGGATGAACTTTCGGAAGAAGATAAAGAAACGGTTAACAGGGCAAGAAAAATCCAAAGATTTTTATCTCAACCGTTCTTCGTTGCGGAACAGTTCTCGGGCATACAGGGTAAATACGTTAAACTCGAAGATACCGTCAGAGGCTTTAAAGAAATTATCGAAGGAAAACACGACAACCTACCGGAACAAGCCTTCTATATGGTCGGAACTATCGAAGACGCAATCGAAAAAGCAAAAACAATGCAATCATAAATTAAAGGAAAGGCAAAATTATGCATTTGAAGATAATTACGAGTGATAAAATTGTTTTTGACGAGAATGTGGACGCAATCTACACCAGAGGCACGGACGGCGAGTTCGGAATTTTACCAAACCACGTTCCGCTGATGTCCGCACTTGATATAGGGGTTACAAAAGTTGTCCAAGGTAACGATACCAAGTATTTTACGACAATGGGCGGAGTTTTCCAGTTCAAGGACGGCGAGGGCTTAATCCTTACCACAACGGCAGAGGACGGCAACAACATTGACGTTGCAAGAGCAAAGGCGGCAATGGAGAGGGCAAAAGCACTCCTTGACGAACACGACGCCGCAATCGACGCAAAACGTGCGGAAGCGGCGATAGCAAGAGCAAAGGCAAGGTTGAAAGCGTCTTTGTCGGAATAATTTCACGAAAAAAGATTACAAAATGAGGATTAAAAACAATTAATGAAGTACGAAAAGATATGCAGGACAATAGAGGATACCCGAGAACTTGCGGCAAGGTTTGCAAAACTTGTCGAAGATAATGGTGTATTTGTTAACCTTTACGGAGAAATCGGGGCCGGTAAGACCGCATTTGTCAAGCTTGTTGCCGATGCCTTGGAAGTTAAAGAACGGGTTACTTCTCCGAGTTTTGTAATCCTGAACGAATATCACAGCGGGAAAATTCCGATGTACCATTTTGACCTTTACAGGCTTGAAAATGAGGGCGTTAAAACGATTGCGGACGAGTTAAGAGAATACTCTGAAGGCAGAAAGCTGACTTTTGTTGAGTGGGCAGAGTTTTCCGAAGACGAAGTCCCGTTTAGGCATTTGCGGGTCAACGTTACTTATAATGACGACGACTCCCGTTTGTACTCGTTTGAGGCAGTTTCGCCCGAATTAAATTACATTACGGAGGGGTTGAAAAATGGCTGAAAACATTACGCTTGCGTTTGATACGTGCTTGAATAAAATGTATTTGGCACTGACCAAAAACGGGGAGCTTTTAAGTTCAAAAGTTGTCGAAAACCACGACGAAAAATACCATTCTGCGTTTTTGATTTCTTCGATAAAAGAAATTTTAAAAGAAAACGGGATGGTGCCAAAAGACATCGGGCTTATCGCAACAAACATAGGTCCCGGGAGCTTTACGGGAATAAGAGCCTGCACAACAGTTGCAAGGGTAATGGCACAACAGCTGGGGTGTAGGGCTATCGGGGTTTCGAGCTTGGAAATTTTATCACGACTTAATGGTGCTGAGGCGGTCGTGCTTGATGCAAGGAAGAATAAGGGCTACCTTTACCTTGATGGAAAAATAAAAGGGGCGGTAGACTTGCAAGAAGTCAAAGAACTTGTCAAAGGAAAGAATATCGTAACCGATGATGCACTTTTAGCGATTGTGGGCGGAAAATCTTATCAATCGTTTGAGGTTAACTTGGGCGAAATATTGGTAAAACTTGCAAACGAACGTGCAAAAACGGACGTTTGCGACTGGAAACAGCTCAAACCGCTGTACATCCAACCACCTCCAATGGGTGGATAACTATTGAACTCGCCCTCACACTGCTGTCCGAGATAAATTTTATAGCTCCAATAACCGTCCCAAAATAGCGAAAAAGGCTGCAAATTACCCCTCTCCGTCGGGAGAGGTCGCAGTTGTAGCCGAGGAACGAGGCGTACAAATGCGGGTGGCGGATTTCCGGACGGACGGAGCGATAGCGAGTCCGGGTAGCGAGAATATGGAGCCGGCAGAGCCGACTAAGGCTCGAAGGCGGAACTATTCGAGCGCGAAGGAAATCCAAGACAAGGGTTGAA
>CAMAML010000187.1 GCA_945836835.1 uncultured cyanobacterium
TCCAAGAATTTAATCAATTTCCCAAGTTTTGTAGGTCGTGTTCAACATTTTCATTTAACACGACAACGTAACCGATTGCCCCCTCACCCGAATTTCTAAATTCGCCTTTAAAAATAATTGTCAAAGGCTCATTAAGAAATTCTACCCTTGTCTTGGATTATTGCTCCACGCTACGCTGTCGTTCACTTCGTTTGTTATCACAAACTGTCGTTCACTCAGCTCCGCGCTTTTCTTCGCAGCGGCGTTAAACGAGCCTACGCAATTTGTTTTCGGAACTCTGTTCCTCCAAACAAATTACTCCGCTCTCTGCCGCTGCTCGACTTCGGCGTTCCGCTCGCTCTGCTCGCTTCAGCCTACGCAAAATCCGCCTCCCGCTTGGAGAGGGTGGACATAGTCCACTCTTGAGTGGAGACGAAGGGACACAAGGTTCTCCACGCTTCGAGGATTGGCACATCCCACGACGCCAAAGCAACCGTTAAAACTACAAACTTCTTTACCTATTTGACCTGACGGGGCGGGTTGTGTTACCATTGACTCCGTTAGAGTTAAGAATGGAGTTAAGTTTTATGGATATAGAAAGAGAAGTGCCGTTTGATCCGGGGTTTGTACAACATATCGGGGCGATTATGCCTAACATTGAATACGTTTACGCCTCAATCGGTCGGTTCAGAAATTTTGGGCAGAAAAAAACTCAGTTCAAAAATATTTTCCCTCAACTGAAAGGACTTGTGGAAAACTACCTGGGGTTCTACGCGGGTTGTATTCTTTGGGCGGAAGTTATTAAATCCGAAGGCGAAAAACCGATTACGGGTAATTTCTGTTGCGGAAGTGAATACAATGAAGAAGAAACGGTTGAAGAGGTTAATTATTTGACGGCGTACATACGCCAACTCCCAAAAGACATTAAGTACTACATCGGGCAAAACAGCGAAGTAGACGAAAACGACATCAAAATCCTTAACGCATACTATGATTTTCTCACAGCAAACAAAGGGTTTACCGAAGTCGAAAAAACGACCGACTTAGTCATCCCCGAAAGCATAAAGTTTCCGAAAGATACCAAGGAAATTTTAGCTAAAATAGAAGAAGTTATTGAAAGCGGAAGGCTTTTTGAGCTTAAACCGATTTTGCTGGAACAGTTGTAATTCGGGCTTAAAACCATGGATTTGAGGACGAAATTATACCAAATGTTCATACTCGGAACTGAAGGGCAAAACCTTGAAAAAGCTCTTGCTGAGGGTTTAGGCGGGGTTATATTTTTTACAAAAGATATAAAAGACGCCGAACAGTTCACAGAGCTTACGGCAAGGTTAAAGTCGGTTGCAAAAATCCCTCCGTTTCTCTCGATTGATCAGGAAGGCGGACGGGTTGAGCGGACGGAAAACATTCACGGCGGGAAAAAATACCTGTCGGCAAAGTTTGCCTTTGAGAGGGGAAAAGATTTTCTTAAAACCCAGACCGAACAAATAGCACGTGAGCTGACATCTTACGGGCTAAACTTAAACTTTGCACCCTGCATAGACGTAAACACGAACCCGAGCAACCCGATTATAGGCGAAAGATCGTTTTCTTCTCTGACAGCGGAAGTAGTTGAGGCGGAAGAAATTGTTTCAAAAACTTATCGCAAAAACGGGATAATCCCTTGTGTAAAGCATTTTCCGGGGCATGGGGACGCAAACGCAGACAGCCATTTGACTTTGCCAAAAATAGATATGGAGTTTTCCGAGCTTGAAAAATACCATATTTTACCCTTCAAAAAAGCAGTGGAAGGCGGGATTGAAATGGTTATGGCGGCACACCTTCACGTACCTTACTTTGAGAAAGATGCCATTCCGACCTCGTTAAGCAAAAACGCTCTTGATTATTTGCGTAACGTGATTAATTTTAAAGGGGTAATAGTTTCTGATGATATGGTGATGAAAGGCGTTGCCCGTTTTGGGGCGGAAGAGGCTTGCGAGATGGGGATTAGAGCAGGGTTGAACATGTTTATTTTCAGAAATTCCGATGAAAAAATTATTACAATGATTGACAAACTTGCACAAAAGGCTCAAAATGATGTAGTATTAAAGAGTAATATCGAAAAATCGTACGAACTTGTTACAAACTTAAAGAAAGAGAAAGAGATATGGAAACAATGACTAAAACAGTTTTGAAAATCGAAAGACTTGAACACAACAAATTTGTTCCCGAGTACAAGACGGAAGGGGCTGCAGGCATGGATTTGTGTGCTGCAATATCCGAACCCGTTACCTTAAAACCGCTTGAGAGAAAACTTATCCCGACAGGCTTAAAAATCGAGCTTGAACACGGTTACGAAGCTCAAATCAGACCACGTTCGGGGTTGTCAATCAAGCACGGCATAACTTTGATAAACTGTGTAGGTACGGTTGACGAGGACTATAGAGGGGAAGTTTGTGTTCCAATCGTAAATATTTCCAACGAAACTTACACAATTCAGCCCGACGAAAGAATTGCTCAAATGATTATCGCACGTGTTGAGCAGGCAAAAATCGAAGTTGTGACGGAATTGAGTGATACCGCTCGCGGTGAAGGCGGTTTCGGTTCTACGGGTAAATAGGTTTTGCTAAAGTTATGAGGTAAAAATATGCTTAAAGTCAGAGAAAGAACAAGTCCGCATTATCCGAAAAATTTTACCGCAACTGCTTTGTTGTGCCTGTTTTTCGGGTTGTTTGGCGGACACAGGTTTTATACGAGCTATAAAAGACTCGGTTTTGCTCAACTTATTCTTTGTTGTGTATGCGTAATTTGGTGGATTTCGGACAAGTCGACGGGTAACGTTGCAAGAAACCTTTTCACGATTGCTTATGTGCTTTGGTGGGTCGTCGATTTGTTGGCGATATGCTTTAACGCTTACAAAGATAAACACAAAAATCTTCTCGACGACTACAACGGAACGGTTGGGGCTTTGATTTTGACTATTGCCGTCATAACATTTTTTACGCTTGCGTTTGCAGCTATAACTCGTCATCTTTTATAAGGAAATTTTTATGAAAACCGAAAATAAAAAAATAAAATTAGGGTTAATAGGATTGGGAACGGTAGGTTCGGGGGTTTTCAAAACTCTGAAAAACTTTGATAACATCGAGATTACGAAGATTGCCGTAAAAAATATTTCAAAACCCAGAAACATAGAAGGGCTTGATCTCTCAATTTTGACGGATGACCCTTACGAGGTCGTAAACTCCGACGTTGATGTCGTAGCGGAACTTGTCGGGGGGCTTGATCCCGCATTTGACCTTATCACAACGGCGATAAAAAACGGCAAACATATTGTCACTGCAAACAAAGAACTCCTTGCTAAAAAAGGGGACGAACTCTTTACGATTGCCGAAAAATATAACAGGGTAATCCTCTATGAAGCAGCGATTGCGGGCGGAATACCTATTATTATGCCGATAAAAACAATCCTTGC
>CAMAML010000188.1 GCA_945836835.1 uncultured cyanobacterium
GCGACATTATTGAGGTTTCGACAACCGAAGAAATTGAACGCCAAAGTTTGTAATACAGGTTTTTAGAGGTATATTAAAATGTCATTAAGAAACGAACGTGTAAGAAAAGAATTGATGCGTGATATTTCCGAGATTTTGAGAAGAGAAATCGGCGGACTGGCAGGTGTCGTATCGATTGTGGACGTGGAAGTTGCCCATGACAACTCGTTTGCAAAGGTTATTTACAGCGTCCTCGGCTCTAGCGAACAGGTAGAAACCACAAAAAACATTATAGAAAAAAGCACCCCAAAAATACGCTATGAGGTCGGCAAACGTATCAGATTAAGACTTACGCCCGAGCTTCGGTTTGTTTATACGGATTCTTTGGAAAAAGGTTCAAAGGTAAGTGAGCTTATCAACAAGATTTCAAGGGGAGAAGTCTAGTTCGTCATGTTTGGCATATTGAATATTTATAAGCCCGTGGGGCTGACCTCGCACGATGTTGTAGGAATTTTAAGGAAAATTCTCAAAATAAAACAGGTCGGACATGCGGGAACGCTTGACCCGTTTGCTCAAGGAGTTCTACCCGTTTGTGTAGGGAAGGCAACAAGGTTGATTGAATACCTTGACGATGACAAAGAGTACCTTGCAACGGTTAAGTTCGGTAGTGCGACGGAAACTTACGACGTGGAGGGCAAAGTTACAAAAACGAGTGATAAGAATGTTTCGGCGGAGGAAGTTGTCGAAGGGCTGAAGAGTTTTGAGGGCAAAATCTCTCAGGTGCCGCCGATTTACTCGGCGATAAAAGTTAATGGCAAAAAACTTTATGAATATGCCAGAAACAACGAAGAGGTTAAAATCGAGCCGAGAACGGTGTTTATCGAAAAAATCGAGTTGAAAGAGTTTGACAAAACGGCTCAGGTTGCACAAATTTCGATAAAATGTTCCAAAGGAACTTACATCCGCTCCATTGCAAACAACTTGGGCGAAAATCTCGGATGTTTTGCTCATTTAATAAGGCTTGAGAGAACCGTTGTCGGAAAATTTTTGGCGAAAAACAGCATAGAACTTCCCGTAAAACTAACCGAGCCGCCACAATCCGGCAAAGCTCCAAAGTTTGAGATTTTGGAAGGCGCGGAAGAATTTTTGACAAAAAATATTCTAAACCCCGCAGATATTCTTTCGACACAAAAAATTCTTATTAATGAAAAGGGGTTAGAGCGAATTTCAAACGGGAATCCGCTTAAAATTTCCGCACAAATAATTTGCGAAAAAAAATTAAATGCTGAGGATTTTGTTATTTTGGTATATAATAATGAAGTGAAAGCCGTCGGACAGGTGGACGGATTAGAAATAAAGATTAGGAAGGTATTTGTATAAATGAAAAAATTGGTTTTAATATTCGGATTAGTGATTTTGCTTGGCGGAGAAAATACTTTTGCATGTGAAACGTTTAAGTGTGCAGAACCTCCAACGGCGAAACTTTCCGCAAGCAACATAACCGGCGTTAACCCGATTGCCGAGCAAATCGCAAACTCAATTATCACAAAACAAATTAAACAAGAGGCTAAAGGAAATTTCAGCACAAAAATCGAGTCTTACAACCTTTCTTCTCTTAAACAGGGAATTTTCAAGTCGCTTGAAATTAACGGGACAAATGTTGAGGCCGAAGGGTTTTATGCATCTTCTGTCAGATTAAAGACCCTTTGCGATTATAATCACATTGTCGTGAATAACAAAGAAAATTCCGTTACATTTAAAGAAAATTTCGGAATGGCTTATACCGTACGGCTAAACGAAGCGGATTTGAACAGAACCATCCAAAACAGTTCCTACGGTGCAATGATTAGAAAGGTTAACAGTATCGGTAATACGTATAAATTGTTTAATATTGCATCAACCTCTGTAAGCATAAAGGACAATACCTTATACTATAAGATGAAAGTTTTGTTACCGCTGTTTAACGTCAAACAAGATGTCATCATAAAAACGGATTTCAAGGTTAAAAACGGTGAAATAGTTCTCGACAAAGCAAATCTTGCCTCGGGAGGGTTCAATTTTGACACGGATAAACTTGCAAAATTAATAAATTATCTTAACCCTCTTGAATTTTCGATGAACTTGTTTGAAAATAAAGATGCGAACATGCAAATCAAAGAAATGTCAATCGTCGACAACGGCATTAATGTTTCCGGCATTGTTACGGTCGATAAAGACGTTGTAATGTACTAAAGATGAGGTGAACGTAATGGACTCTAAAAAGAAACAACAGTTTTTGATGATGTTAATCGGGCTTGCAATAATAGCCGTATCCGTATTTGTCGGAATGAAAGTTCTCTCTCCGATAGATTTAATCGGCGAAGAACAGCCCGGAGCCGTTGCGGAAGAACCCGAGCAACCAACGAGCGAACCTGAGCCGGAGGTTGAAAAGAAAGAAAAAGAGTATGTTCCCGTTGTATTTATCGGGAAAAACTCGGCAGGAGACGAAGTTTATAAGGTCGTAAAACGTGAATACGACAAAGATATTGACGGAGCAAAATTGAGATATGCACTAAACGCCTTGATTATGGGACCTAAGCAGAACGAAAAAATCAGCGGTATATATTCGGAAGTTCCGCAATCGACAACGATTTTGCACGTATATGACGAAAGCGATAAGGTCATCGTAGACTTGTCAACGGGGTTTGTATACGGAGGCGGCACGGAAAGTATCTATAAAAGGCTTTATCAGTTGATAAAGACTATTTCCAGAAACACGACCAAGCCGGCATACCTCTATATTGACGGAAAACAGGCTGACGTAATCGGCGGGGACGGGATTATGATAACCCAGCCTTTAAGTGAAAATTCCATCGGTGAGTAACAGACGAATATGGAAAAAGATTTAGATTATTATTTAAACCTGAATTGGACGCTTATTGAAGGCGAAGATTTGGATTTTGAAGGTAAACCTTATCATTATATTATGATAGAGGAAATTCCGAGTTTTTGCTATTGTGCCAAAACGCCCGAGAGTGCAAGGAAGAACTATAAAAGCCAGCTAAAACTGACTTTGCAGGTCATGTTTGAAAACAATGACGAAATCCCGAAACCCGGCGACGACAGAGAAGATACAGATTGGGAAAGCCTTTGCCCGTAGAGGCTGTTTGCTCTCCAAAAGGTTGAGGCTATTTAGATTAAAGCAACATTTATTAAGATTTTTCAAAAAAATATGCAGGATTAACCTTAAAAACATCCGCCAACTTTAAGAGCATTTTAAGGCTGATTTTCTCTTTAAGATTTTCAACACGGCTTATAAACTCACGTGAACAGTTAACTTTTTCGGCAAATTCTTCTTGCGACAGACGGTTGTTCTTACGGAGTTTTTTAACATTTGCGGAGATAATTTTGTGATACATTACTTCATATTTTTGCATAACTTCATTTTATTGTATTATAATAAGTTTACTATGA
>CAMAML010000189.1 GCA_945836835.1 uncultured cyanobacterium
TGATTATCCCCTTTAGTAACTTTAAAGGGCTATTTTTTATTCTACATAAATGGAATTATTTTACGGCAATATACCCTCGTAACGCAGTATAGGCTGCAACATAAGGGGATGCAAGATAAATTTTGCCGTTAACGTTCCCCATTCTGCCCTGAAAATTACGATTTTGGGTTGCAAGACAGACTTCCCCGTCCGCAAGCGTTCCGGCATGGACGCCGACACATGGTCCGCACCCCGGAGGTAACACCGTTGCGTTTGCTTCCACAAAAATATTTATCAAACCTTCGTCTAACGCCTTCAAGTATACATCTTTTGATGCGGGGCAAATCAGCATCCGAACGTCCGGGAAAATCTTTTGTCCTTTAAGAATTTCCGCAACAATCCTTAAATCCTCAATTCTGCCGTTTGTGCAGGTTCCGACATATACCTGGTCGACTTTTACGTCGGACAACTCCTCCGCATTCTTTGTATTATCAACCGTGTGCGGGCATGAAACCGTGTGAGGAACATCTTCCGCATAAATCTCTATAACCCTTTCATAACGTGCATTCTCGTCGGGCTTAATCTCTTTGAACTTATCTTCACGCCCACGGGATTTCAAAAACTCTCTTGTTTTGTCGTCGGTTGCAAACAAGCCCGCCTTGGCCCCCGCCTCGACCGCCATATTCGCAAGCGTAAACCTTTCGGACATCGTCATATTTTCAATAGTTTCCCCGCAAAATTCCAACGCCTTATAAGTAGCCCCGTCTGCCCCGATAAGCCCGATTATGTACAACATCAAGTCCTTTGCACAAACACCTTTTTGAAATTCGCCCTTAACCTCTATCCGAAAAGTTTCGGGAACTTTCAGCCATGTTTTTCCTAACGCCATTGCAACCGCAATATCGGTAGATCCCATGCCTGTTGCAAAAGCACCCAACGCACCCGACGTACAGGTGTGAGAGTCCGCACCGACAAGTATTTCTCCGGGGTTAACAAAAGTTTCTACAAGTCTTTGGTGACAAACGCCCGCCCCAACGTCCGAGAGAACGGCACCGTATTCCTTTGAAAACTCTCTTAGTACTTTATGAGTGTTTGAAAGCTCTTTCCTTGGGCTTGGAGAAGCATGGTCGATAAACAGAATACTGCGTTCGGGATTTTTCAATTTCGGGATCCCAAGTTTTTTAAACTCCTGAACGGTTAAAGGTCCCGTTCCGTCCTGAACTGCCGCCACATCCACTTTTGCGATGACAAGTTCGCCCGCCTTGACGTCATGCCCCGCGTGTTCCGATATAATCTTTTCCGCTATTGTTTGTCCCATTTTTTCTCCTTTGGACTAAAAAAAGTCTTATTGTCTATTTTGTGATTTCTTCCAATTTAGGTTTTCTTCCGCAAGATTTATCCTCGTCGCAAAAGCCGATACTTTCGCACTTCGGAACCAAATACGGCTTTAACCAAGGTTCCGCCGCCCAAAGCTCTTCACACATCATTTTTACAAGAGTTCTGATTTCATACTGAGCCCTCGTGCAAAGCCTCAAATTCGCAAGATGTATCATTTCTCTTAAATTTAAACTTGCAACCATAGATGTTGCGGTCGCATTCGGCAAAACGGCTCTTGCGTCTTCCGCAGGAATACCCGCCTCTACAAATTCCTGATATTTGTCCGAAATCTCCGACATAAAATCGACAAATTTTTCCCTCAATTCGGGATTTTTTTCAATCGTCGGAGGGATTAGATAATCAAATTGCCCCTTTTCTTTTACGTAACGCTGAGATTTTTGCGAAAACGACATGTGCCTGTGCCTTACGAGCTGATGCGTGCACGCTCTTGAGACATTCGATATAGCAAAACTTACCTGAATATGTTCAATCGTCGAATAATGCCCCGAAGAAATCACACGACCGATTAACTTTAGCATTTTTTCTTCGTCGTCCGCAGCCTCGTAAATATTTATCGGATAATCCGCACTGTAACAGGTTCGACAAGCCGTGTAAACAGTTTTTAACATATTTTCGGGCTTTGAAATCAATTTTACGATCGGTTTGTTATTATGTTCCATTACAATCTACTCCTCTTGCTCAATACTGATTTTACCCCTTTACGGTTAAAATGTCCACAATGTTACAAAATTAAACGAGGCACCCGACAAAACAGAAACAAAAATAACCCCGAACGGGGAATATCAGGCAACTTTCAAAGTGTAGCCCAATTCCTTCAGTAACTTCAAAACGGTATCAAATTGTGGTGTAACTTCGCCTTTGAAAATGGAATAAAGATTACTCCTTGAAATACCTGTTTTTCGTGAAAGATTAGAGATATTATCTTTTGCACGAACCACATATTCCAAAGAATGGACAAATGCGTTGAGATTTCCGTCATTCAAATATTCTTCCAAATTTAGAGATAACCATTCTTTTATGTCATCTTCGGTTTTTAGTTCATTGTCTATAAATCTATCAAGTTCAAAATCTTTAATGTTTTTCATGTTTATATTCCTTTAAATTTAGTTCTTGTAAAATCAACTTTGCCGTGCTAATATCCTTAGATTGGGACTTTTTATCACCGCCGTTTATAAGTAAAATAATTGTATTCTCTAATATTGTATAATAAACTCTATAACCTGCCCCAAAAGAAAAACGTAACTCATATAAAAACTCGTCCAAACGTTTATTATCCCCAAAGTTACCTTCTTGTAACCTTGTAAACCTTAACAGCACTCTTTTTCTAAAGGTCGGCTCAAGCGATTTTAACCAGTCCGTAATTGGTTCTTTTCCATTATTGTCTATATAATTCTTAATAGTGTAGTTCATATAAAATATTGTACTATATATAGTACACTTTGTCAAGTATTGTTTTTTCTAAACTTATGTTAAGCGGTTTGTTCTCAAACAGGCATTTTTATAATAGAATGGAATTAGGGAAAATACAAAAAATTAAGGAGTAGGGAATGAAATTCGTTATACAACAGGAAGATTTGAACAACGGGATTAAAACAGTCGAAAATGCCGCAAGCACAAAAGCATTGCAACCCGTATTATTAAATATCTTAATTGAAACAATCGGAACAAACGCAATCAGACTTGTTGCGACAGATCTTGATTTGACAATTATCACCGAGGTTGACGCACAGGTTGAGGAAGAAGGCAGAATTACCCTGCCGACCAAGACTTTGAACGAAATTGTTTCAAAATTGGGTAACAAGTTAATAACGTTTGAAAAACCCGAAGACACATCAACGGTGAACATCACCTGCCAGAAGTCTAAGTTTGACATCATCGGGATTTCCGCAAACGAATTTCCGCCTGAAGTTTACAACGTTGAAACAAACGAGGAAGAAGGGTTTCGCATCGACGTCAAACCGCTTACGAAAGCTGCCAAAAAGGCAGGGTTTGCGGCTGCAAGCTACGAGTCAAGCAACCTTTTGTCGGGTATCGTTT
>CAMAML010000190.1 GCA_945836835.1 uncultured cyanobacterium
ATTTTTTGCTAGTGACTGCGATACAATTTTTTCAGTTTCTTGATATGAGCGGATTTCGGGGTAAAATTTAACTTTACAATTCTTTACACTGTAAAGTTTTTGTAATAAATTTGTCGTTGTGATAAAATCAAGGTATGTACGAAATTAAGAAACAGATTTATCCGAATTTGACAAGAAATCAGAAGTCGGCATTGTGCAATTATTTACGGGCGTTGGTGAAAAAATCGCCCGAGCTTACGGTTGAGAATATTTTGGAAAAATTTAAGGAGGACGAGAGGTACTATCTTGAAATTGGGGCATCGAGGTTTGAGTTTTTGGCTGAGATGATTGACGAGGACGGTTTTTGGGCTGACACGGAAAAGTTTGTGAGAGAGTGTAGAAAATATTACGACTATAAAAAATCTCAAGAGCCTATAATTCAGGCAAATAAAGAATTTGAGAAAAAGAAGAGAAAATTTTTGCAGGAAGTTAAAATGAGTAAAGAACCGCCTACAAAAAAACAATTATACTACTACGAAAGATTGTGTAAAAAATATAATCTTGAAAAAAAAGAACTGACCTCAAAACTTGAGGCAAGAGATGAGCTTGACAGGATTATCACGGAGCATCAGGAACAGGCGGGCATTAGTCATACCAATCAAACCTCAAACGAAGAATAAAAACTATTTGACGAAATCGAAATTAAATACTAATATTACAATATGAAGAGAACTCTTACGGCAATAATTTTATTTACGGCATTAATCACTCCAAACGGGTGTCGGGCGGAGGATACGCTCGTAAAAACGGAAACTTCGCACTCATACACGGCAGACTTATCCGAAAAGCATACCCGAGAGCTTAAAGAGGCTGAGAAGCTCGACGTAAAAAAAGAGTTGCCGAAAGTTTTTGTATGGCAGCTACCCGACAACGCCTTTGTCCAAGAGGACGATGCCGAAGATGAAGGGGGCGAATACGGGTATGACAAAGAAGATACGAGTATTGCAGACGAGGGGGAAGAGGTTTGGGTAGACGAAGAAATCGGGCTTCCCGCCTCTCCGCTTAAAGGTTACATAAATTACTTCGACAATGAAAATGCAATATTTCTTGACAATTTCAATTCCGCAACCCGCCTAAAACTGTCATCCCCGAGGGAATACTCCGTCTTTAACACCTCCGCACTAAAGAAAGCCGGCATTCCCAACAGTGCATTTGCGGAAAGCATATACTCCCGTTCGGGGAACATTGAATACAACATCGCACCCGTTGACGCATCATCTTCCGTCAAAATCGGCTCGTTTTTGTTCGGAACGGAATACAACGAAAGCATAGATACCTCGGACTTAGGGTTCACGACCTCAATTTTTACAAAGTATGATACCAAATATTTTTCGATAAAATACGCATACAACAAAAACTCGGGGGTTTCATACAGCACGGTTATAGACAAATTCACCCTCACTCCGGAGTTAAAATTCAACAAATACGTATCACTTAAAGACAACTTCACTTCCGACATCACAAGAAACAGAAACAAGAACGAACTTGTCCTCTCGCTTAAACCTATGAAGGATGACAGGTTGAAATTTGAACTCGGTGCGGGGCAAACCTACGATCAAAGCAAGGCTTTAATCAAATCGGAAGTAAAATTTTCAACACAATTTAAATGGTAACTAATCTTAAAATAATATAGACACTGAAAAGTATTTTCAATATAATATTGTCAGAGATTACAAAATGGAAAACAACCAATCATCAAACGCACAAAAAACACATTCAAAAGGTCAGGGTTCTGCGGGAAACGGACACGAGCTTAACCCCGAGATTGTGGCGAAATCAAAAAGCAACCACAAACGCCACAAGCAAAAAATAGGGTTTTACTATTCGTTTTTGACTTTTGTTTTGTTGTTCTGCCTCGTGCAGGTCGGGGCGGGGGTTGTCCTGAACATCTCAAAAACGATAGCTTATCACGGCAAAATCAACACCATGCGTAAGGTTTTAGAGGATGCGGAACAGAGAAACAAAGACCTTAAGAGCGATATATCACTGTTCTCAAAAAATTCCACGCTGGAAGAATTAGCCAGAAACAATCTTAAAATGACGGGGGACAAGGAGGTTTTGATTATCATAAACAACAGCACCCCGCAACCGGTTAAATCAAAAAAACACAAACACAAATAGTCCGATTTTGTTATAAGAGAGGTTTTAATGTCTGAAAATCAAGAAATAATAGGATATATTAAAAAGGGGTTTGAACTCCGTGAGCAGGAGTGCTACAAACAAGCTATCGAAATGTTTTATAAAGCACTTGTGATAGAACCCGACAATATCGAACTGCTTTATCAAGTCGGCGAACTTTATTATCTTTTGCACAATTTTTCAAGAGCGGTGCAGTATCCCGAAAAAATTCTCTCACAAGACAAAACCAACATCGAGGCGTTGAAACTTTTGGCAAAAATTTACCTCGAAGAAGATAAACTTCTCAGTGTAAAAGAGGTTTTGGGGCGGATTTACGAACTTTACCCGACGGAAGAAAACTTATTGGAACTTATCCGAATTAACGGGAAATTGGACTTGCTTGAAGAGCTTGAACCTCATATGCCGCAAATTTCCGCAAGCGGGAAGTGCCTGATAGAATTGGCGTCTGAATATTTTAACAAAGGCAACCTTGAAAAATCCGACGAGCTTATACGGCAGGCAAAAGATTTAGGCTATGACGACGGAGAGTGTGACATTTTGGCGGGAAAAATCCTGTTCAACAAAAACGATTTGTCGGGAGCAAAGGAGTATATAGAAAAAATCGGCAAAAACTCGGAAAACCACGAGGTTTTGAACCTTCAGGGGTTGTTTTATATGGAGGAAGGCGATTTTATCAACGCAATAAAGAGCTTTTCAAAAGCCTCTAACCTCAACAAGACAAAAGCCGTTTATCTTTACAATTTGGGCAACGCATACTTCCTTAACGGCTGGATGAAAGAGGCGGAAGGGGCTTGGCAGCGTGCGATTTACCTTGAACCAAATAACTACGACTACAGGTATTCGCTGGCGTATATGTATTACAGAAACAGCAAGTTTGAAAAGGCGAAAAAGGAAATCGACTTTATTTTGGAAAACGACGGCACGCATAAGGGTGCAAAAACAATAAAAGCCCTGTTGCTTTTGGAAAGCAAAGATTACCTCGGGGCGGAAAAACTTCTTCTCTCCAATTTGGATACAAACGGCGAAGGGGACGACTTTACGATGTCATCTTTAGCAAAAGTCGAGGTTGAAATCGGCAAATTTGACAACGCCGAACGCCACATAAAATCCGTTATCGAAAAAAACAGTGAAAATTTTGTATACAAAATTGAGCTTGGCGAAATTTACCTCAAAGAGAAAAAATACTCGCAAGGGATAGAAATTTTGCGTGAAGTTAT
>CAMAML010000191.1 GCA_945836835.1 uncultured cyanobacterium
CAGCCTCCGTCGAATTCCACCAGCACTTCATTAACCACTTAATAACTCAGTCACTTAATCACTAAAAAACGAGGCGTGGCAAACCTTACCGTTAATCGGTACTCGTGAGACGCCAAAGTTAAGATTTGTTAGAAATTACCCCAAGGGACTACAAAGTTTTGTTTTTTTGTTATAAAATTTGGTTATGAAAAATATATTATTTGTTTTCGGGACAAGACCCGAAGTTATAAAATTGGCACCGGTTATTTTGGAATTGAAAAAATTCCCCGAAAAGTACAACGTCATTATTTGCAACACCGAACAGCAAAAAGAGTTGTCTAACCAGACTTTGGCTTATTTTGGGCTGAAAGCCGACCTAAATCTGGACTGTATGCGCCCGAACCAATCGTTATCAGAGGTTCAAACAAGAATTTTAACGGCTCTGGACAATGTTTTTAAAACCAATACGGTTGACGCAACGATTGTCCAAGGAGACACCATGACCGTGCTTTGCGGTGCCTTAACAAGTTTTTACAACAAAGTTCCCGTATTCCACGTGGAGGCGGGGTTGCGTTCATATGATATTTTTGAACCGTTTCCCGAAGAAGTTATGCGACAGATGACTTCCAGGGTTGCGCAGCTCCATTTTGCACCGACCGAAAAGAACCGTCAGGCACTCTTGAGAGAAGATATTTCAGACAAGAAAATTCACGTTGTCGGAAACACGGTTATTGACGCTCTTTTCTGCCTGTCAGAAGAAACGCTGAACCTCGCCAAAGATTTCTACAAAGAAAAAGGGATAACGGTTGACGACAAGCTCGTACTCATCACGGCACACCGCAGAGAAAACCACGGAGAACGGATTGACACCATTATAAAGGCGATTGCGTATCTTGCGGAGAAGTATGCCGATCACACCTTTGTAATCCCCGTTCACCCAAACCCGAACGTCAAGGACAAAATCCACGCCCGCTTGTCAAAATACTCAAATATCCACCTTTTGACACCGTTAGATTACCCGTATTTGGTATATTTGATGAAGAACGCAAAATTAATCCTGACAGACTCGGGCGGAATACAGGAAGAGGCGCCGTCATTCGGTTGCCCGACCCTTGTAATGAGATACGAAACAGAACGCCAAGAGGGGATTGATGCAGGAGTGTCCGTGCTTGTCGGAGCGGATTATGACAAGATTTTAGCCCACAGCGAAGCCGTGCTTTCAAAAACGAAAGCAGAGACCCGCCTAAAAGCTCAAAACCCGTACGGGGACGGCACTTCTTCCAAGAAAATCGAAAAAATCATCTCGGAGTATTTTGTTACCGTCGGCTAAATCTTCTAAATTTTCTAAATCGGCGTAGCCCGCTAAGTCGGCACCGTCGCCTAAAACGCCCAATAGCTTAAATCGGCTAAATTTTATGGTAAGAACTTGCAACCGTTAAATCTTGCCTGATTTGAGTTTTCAGCTCATCCACGGTGAAAAACTTTTTTTCGGGGCGGATGTAGTGCAAAAATTCTACCCTTAAATCTTTGCCGTAAATATCTTCGTCAAAGTTTAGGATATTTGTCTCAACGCATGCCGTGTCGCAAACGCTCACGGTCGGGCATTTACCAAAATTCGTAACCCCAAAATAAGTTTTTCCGCCAATTATAACTTTTGTTGCATAAACACCAAGCGGAAGGCGGATAAGTTCATTTGGATATATAACGTTTGCGGTCGGGAAACCGAGGGTGCGACCCAGTTGTTTACCTTTCACAACAACACCGCTCACCCCGAAATTATACCCGAGCATAGCATTCGCCGTTTCTATATCGCCTTCGATAAGTGCCGAGCGTATAGCGGTGCTGCTTATGATTTCATCCCCGAATTTCTGAGGCGGAATAAGGAAATATTTGTAGCCAAATTTGCTTGAATACGTTTCCAAAAACTCGGTATTTCCCCGTTTTGACTTGCCGAAATTATGGTTAAAACCTGTAGAAATTGCAACGGGTTGAAAATTCTTCACTAAAACATCTTTTAAATATTCTTCTGCCGAAAGGTTTGCAAAGAGAGGAAAATCAAGCTCAAACATATAATCGACGCCGAGGGTTGCTATTCTTTGACGTCGCTCTTCTCGTGTCAGGATATATTCGGGCTTTAAGTCGTAAAAATAACGGCTCGGGTGATCTTTAAAAGTTATAACGGCTGATTTTTCGCCGTTTGAGTACGCAAAATTCACTACGTTTTCGATTACCGCCCGATGCCCGAGGTGAACCCCGTCAAAAAAGCCAAGTGCTACGGATAAATTTGGTATTTGTTTTAGCTCTGAATATATTTCCATAACCTTATTATACGTCAAATATTTTATTTTTTGATTTTTCTGCCTTTCTTTTCAAGAACTTCATCCTAAAAGGGGATTACAATGAACAAATTGAGTAGTTAAATCGTATTATAAACGGAAAGACAATATGAGGATAATTTTTTGCATAAATTTAAGAAAATTTTTAAAATTATCTTAGCATTTGCAATTTTTTGCTCGACAACCGCAACGGAAGCGTTTGAGCCAAAAACCGCTTTAATCCAAAAGGGCGAAAAACTGACCCTGTCGGATTGTATCGAAATTGCACTCGACAACAGCCCAAACGTACGGCAGGCGGCTTATAACTACAAAATTGCAAAGAATAACGTAAGTATTGCAAAAACAAATTATTTTCCCGTTGTAGGCGTGGGGACGGGGTACTATTACACGGGAACACATACCGATAAAAACACGGCAAACACCAATTATTACAGCGTTTCGACGAGCTTGAACCAATTAATTTACGATTTTGGAAAAACACACGCAAACGTGAATATGCAAAAATTCAACAGAATTGCGGCACTTTATACTTTCGACAACACCGTTCTTGATACGATTTTCAACGTCAAAGTTAACTATTACGCCGTACTTGCTGCAAAAGCGACGGTCGACGTGAACAAGGGTAACGTCCAGATTAACGAAAGAAATTACCAGCGAACAAAGGCTTATTTTGATGAGGGTATCCGCTCAAAAATCGACCTTGTGAACGCCGAGGTTAACCTGAGTGATGCAAAAATCACCCTCGTAAACTCCCAAAAACTTTACGAGCAGGCACTTGTCGACTTGAACAATTCGATGTATGTAGCTCACGCACCTTCTTACACTATTTCGACAACGGAAAACTTCAACTTTAAAAACAAAGAAGTTCCCGTAAACCTTGAAAAGATTTCCGACCCTAAGTATTTAAGCGAACCACCCAAAAACGTTTCAAATGCCGTATATACAACGGGTGTCGAGAAAATGGAAATTCTTGATAATTATAAGTTTGAGCCGTTTAAGTACACGTTTAAAGAGTGTGCGGATTTAGCAGAAAAAAATAGACCTGATTTAAAGGCATATCTTTCAACCTTAGAGGC
>CAMAML010000192.1 GCA_945836835.1 uncultured cyanobacterium
CGGAAGAAGAGGCGAAGGAAAAATTCGGGTTTATGGTGAATGCCCTGCAATACGGTACACCACCTCACGCAGGTTTGGCAATCGGCTTGGACAGACTTGTTGCACTTTTGGCAAGAACCGAGTCCATCCGCGACGTAATCGCGTTCCCGAAAAACTCGGGTGCAAAAGACCTTATGAGCGACGCTCCGGGTGAAGCATCACTGCAACAGTTGAGAGAACTTCACCTAAAAAGTACGGCACACGTCGGGAAATAGAAAAGTTTAATAAGTACCTCCATAATGATTAAAACGAGCCTTGAATTTTAAGGCTCGTTCCTTTTTTGTGTGACGATTGATGTAGCCCGCTCTTGCGTGCAAGAGCGGGTATACATAAGTTCGCCACGAACCTATTCGAGCGTGAAGGAAATCCAAGACAAGGGAGTGAGTAGTTGTTCAGACGCTTTCGAGTTTCATGAATACCGATTAACGGTAACTTAAGCCCTCTACCTACGGGAGAGGGCAGCAGTTGTAGCCGAAGGATGAGGCGTACAAATGCGGGGGAGGGGGCAAGCGGTTTCATTGTCGGGTTCGATTTTTCGCGGCGGCGTTAAATGAGCCTCCGCAATTTGCCGCCGCTCGACTTCGGCGTTCCGCTCGCTCTGCTCGCTCCAGCCTACGCAAAATCCGCCTCCCGTATGGGGAGGACGGAAATTACTCGGTTTAAACCTTTTCCGCGACTTGTTCGTGTTTGTCGGATGTTTCTTTTTCGTCTTCTTTTTCGGACGAGGTATCCTCTGTTTCTTCTTCGGAAGATACTTGCTCTTCATTGTTTTCTTCGGGGAGTTCCGCTTTTTCGGTGGCTTCTTCCTCCGAGTTTTCATTTTCCTCGGTTTCTTCGACTTCGGTTTCTTTTTTAGCTTTTTCTTCGTCTTCTTTTGCTAAAATCGCTTCGATTTCTTCTTCCTCTTTAGCTCTTACAACAGGGATGGAAAGCATCAATGCTACCTGTGAGCCTTCCTGTTCAAAACCTAATTCCAAAGCCTCTTTATCCATTTCGACATATTTTGAGAGCAACTCGACGAGTTCTTTTCTCATTCTGTCCATAAGCTCGGGCGAAAGATTGGTTCTGTCTTGCATCAAGACGAATTTCAGCCTGTTACAGGCAACGTCTTTTGCTCTTTCGCCTTCGTCCTTCTTTTCCGATTGGCGAAAGAAACCTAAAACTTTGTTGTATAAATCGGTAAAAATATCTTTCATTTTAGTTGTTCTCCTTACCGATTAGTTTGTTGAAGAATTTTTTAACCTTAGCACCAAAGCTGTCGTCCTCTTCGAGGTTCAAGAACGGAACGTCTTCTCCGATAATCCGCTTTGCAACATTTCTGTAAGCCTGACCCGCAAGCGATTTTTCATCGTTTACGATAGGTTCGCCTTTGTTTGTCGAGGTTATAATCCCCGTATCTTCGGGAATTACCCCAATTAAGTTTGCGGACAAGAGTTCAAGAACATCTTCGACGCTCATCATATTCTTTTCTTTGATTAAGTTAGGACGAACTCTGTTGACAAGAACTTTGTAGGTCTTGATTTCTTCCCTTGCCTCAAGCAAACCGATAATTCTGTCGGCATCACGGACGGCTGACATTTCGGGAGTTGTTACGACGATTGCTTCGCTTGCTCCCGCAACCGCATTTTGGAACCCTTGTTCAATACCTGCGGGACAGTCAACCAAAATGAAGTCGAAAGTTTTCTTCAATTCTTCGCAAATATCTCGCAACTGTTCTTCCGTAACTGCCGTTTTGTCCCTTGTTTGAGCTGCGGCAAGCAGGCACAAATTAGGGTTTTTCTTGTCTTTGACAAGTGCTTGACGCAATTTGCAACGCTCTTCGACAACGTCAACGATTGTGTAGACAATTCTGTTTTCCAAACCGAGCAGGAGGTCAAGATTTCTCAATCCTAAGTCCGTATCAATCATGACGACTTTTTTGCCCGCTCTGGCTAAAGCCGTTCCGATGTTTGCGTTTGTCGTGGTCTTGCCGACCCCGCCTTTTCCGGAGGTGATAACTATTACTCGCCCGCCAGTGGTGTCTTCTTTTTTCTCTGCTTTTTTGTCGGCACTTTCGGAGGAGTTATTTTCCTCTTTCGGTTCCAAAATCTCTGCCGAAACTTCGCTTACCGTATCGGTCGAAATTTCAGCGTTTTCGCTGTCGTTTTTTTTCGATTTTAATTCTTCGATGTTTGATTTTTCTGCTGTTGATGTCATATATTTCTAATCTCCGATTATTCTTCAGTTTCGTGTAATTTGTGGATTACGATACGATTTTTGTAAACTCTTGCCTCTTCCGGAACGTAAAATTCCGTTCTTTGAATGTAAGGCATATTCACGGTATCGGGTCTGCGTGCAAAGACGTTTCCGATACGTATTTGAATGGCATTCATTTTCAACGCCCTGATTTTTGCATAATTGTTGTTATTTGAGCCTGCGTGTGCAATTCCGCCCAAAATTCCCCATACGGTAATGTCCCCTTTTGCGATAATTTCTGCCCCCGGGTTAACGTCCCCGATGACTACGATGTTTCCGTCGGAGGAAATGCTTTGTCCAGAGCGAAGGGTTCTGTGGATGTAGAGGGTCGGTAGCAATTCCGTTTCTCTGTCGTGTTTTTTGAGTTCTTCCAAATCCTCGGGATCGTCAAATGTCATAAGCTCAACTGCGGGAGCTTCTTCTTTTTCTTCCGTGGTGTTGTCGGTTGTTTTGGAAGAAATTGCCCCAACGTCCGAAACATCGGAGGCGGTGATGCTTTCCGTTAAACTTATGTCGGAGGAACTTTCCCCGAAAATTTTGTCGAGAGCATGCACGAGTTCTTTGTTTGTTGTTCTGTTTTGTTCTTCGTCCGCTCTGATGTCCGGTGCGGAAACATTGTTTTCGAGGTTTTCAATGTCGATTGACAACGACTTTGCCGAAGAAATCGTTACATCGGACGTAGTCGAAATAAATTCGATTTTGGAGTCCATCGTCTCGATTAACGCTTTAACGCTGTTTAATTCGGCTTCCGCTAAATCCATTGCGCCCAATTTAAGGCATATATTTTTGTTTTTAGCTTCGGGCATATCAAGGATTTTGCTCAACTCATAGATTACTTCGGACGTTCTGTGAGCGTGCGTCAAATCAACAATAAACCCGTTTTCTACGTATCCCTTATCCATGTCTTTTCCTTCCTGAATACAAAAACTCTTTACTTGAAGATACCCGAAACATTTTTTTATCGCAACAATTTATTGAGAATTGTTGCGAAATTGACAACTATCTTATTTTGTTTGTTAGTCGATAATTTCGTATAACGTTGGGGCTTCCTGGATGCTTACGTTGTTGTTCGGGATTTTAAGTATGCGTACGTTTATTTTGCCGTTTGC
>CAMAML010000193.1 GCA_945836835.1 uncultured cyanobacterium
ACTTTTTCTCAAACTGCAAGTATAATTATAAAAATTTTCCCTAAAAAGAGTTAAATTTAAAATTTATTATTTTGCGTGTCAGACATTATTATATTGCATGTCTAGTTTCTAAATTCATTATTTTAGCCCCCCCCCAACAAAAAACGGAGACGGTGAGATTCGAACTCACGGTGGAATTGCTCCCACACAACCTTTCCAAGATTGCACCTTAAACCGCTCGGACACGTCTCCGCATGTATTCAATTTTCCCTCTGTTTTAATTCTACCATAAACATTTTTTCTGTGTTAAAATTTTTTTATGATTAAGAAAGTTTTTAAAATTGAAAAAGGTTTAAGGGGCGAAATTACCGTTCCCGCCGACAAATCCATATCCCATAGATCCGTTATTTTCGGGGGGCTTGCCAAGGGGAAAACCCTCATCAAAAATTTTTCCAACGGGCAAGATCCGATTTCCTCGCTCAAAATCATGCAATCGCTCGGGGTTGAAATTGAACGCATAAGTGAAAATTCGCTACAAATAACTTCCGACGGTAATCTCAAACCGCCCAAAATCGCTCTTGATTGCGGAAATTCAGGTACTACCATGCGGCTTATGGGCGGCGTACTTGCGGGGCAAAACTTCACATCAACACTTATAGGCGACGAAAGCCTTTCAAGTCGCCCGATGAAGCGGATTATCACTCCACTTACGCTTATGGGGGCGGAAATTCACTCGACCGATAACCATGCTCCAATTTCTATTGTCGGGCATAACCTCGTCGGGATTGACTACGCCTCCCCGATTGCGTCTGCTCAGGTTAAATCCTGTATTCTGCTTGCGGGGCTTTTTGCCGACGGCAAAACCTCCGTTACCGAGCCTTACATCTCAAGAAACCATTCTGAACTCATGCTCAAATACTTAGGTGCGAACCTCACCGTCGACGGGAATAAAGTATGCATTGAAAAATCCGAACTAATCGCCAAAGAAATCAACATTTGCGGGGATATTTCTTCCGCTGCATATTTTATCGTAGCGGGGCTTATCGTGCCAAATTCCGACATAATCCTCAAAAACGTCGGGCTTAACCCCACCAGAACGGGTATCTTGGATGTCGCAAAATCAATGGGCGGAAACGTAGAAGTCCTTGACCAAAAAGAAGTTTCGGGGGAACTCGTCGGGGATTTGCGGGTAAAATATTCCGAACTCAAATCGACGGAAATTTCGGGTGAAATTATCCCCCGTCTTATCGACGAAATTCCCGCTATTGCAGTGCTTGCAACCCAAGCCGAAGGCACAACCGTCATAAAAGACGCTCAGGATTTAAGGAACAAAGAGTCCGACAGGATTACCGCTACCGCAACCGAGCTTAGGAAACTCGGTGCCGAAATCGAAGAACTCGAGGACGGGTTCAGGATTTCGGGTAAAACCAAGCTCAAAGGCGGCTGTGAAGTCGAAGTTTACCACGACCACAGGCTTGCAATGAGCCTATACGTCGCAGGGCTTGTCTGTCAAAAAGAAATTGCAATCAAAGATTTTGAATGGGTTGCAATCTCTTTTCCCGAGTTTGAAAGTCTCTTCAATCGGCTTGTGTTCTGATTTTCATCTGTCCTTCGACTATACTAAATACTGTTTGTCGTAAAATCTTGAGTTTTGATTGCCAAAACCTCGATTACATTGTCAAAAAATCTCTCCAACGCTAAGTCTACCAATCCCGCTTCCACTTCGGCACGCTCTTCAAGGGTAAGGTAACTTAAATAATTCGCTTCGTTTGTCATATTCTAACTCCCGTAATATCTTAACAGTATAAATATCGGAATTTGAGGAGGCGAACTTTAAGTTTTTAACAAATTTGTTACAAAATTTATCATAATGAGAAATTTAAATTGTTTTAGGGTAAAATAGAATTGAATTTATTTTGAGGAAGAAAATTTAGCATGATGTCAAGTTTTGATTTAACAAGTTACAACTACTATTCGAGAAGAAACGAGATGGAGGTAATCTCAAACATAGTTGACGCTTTGAAAAAGATTTTGGAAGAAGATAAAAAGCAGGAACAACCGCTTTTCTTAAAGATTTCGGATAACTTAATCCTAAATATAGCAAGAATGGTTGTCCAAGAGAAAAAACAAACCTTTTTGATAGGGATTACGGGCGAAAGTGCGTCAGGAAAGACCGTCTTTGTCGACAACACGATAAAAGCCTGCGTAAAAGGAGACAGAGAAGGTATCTACACTGTAATCCGTTGCGACGATTATTACAAAGACACCTCAAAAGAACTGCAAGAGGCGGGAAGTTACGAAGAACTCTTCAAAACGGGGTTCAGCTTTGACACCCCTGACGTAATCAACCTCGAATTAATGAAAGAACACCTCGTTCACCTCAAAAAAGGTGAAACCATAACCTCCCCGAGATACGATTTTGTAACCTGCGTTTCCGACCCTAACGGGGATGTCAAAACGCCCGCAAAAGTCGTCTTGACCGAAGGTCTGTACGTCCTGAACGAAGGGGTTCGGGACATTATGGACGTGAAAGTTTACGTCTATACCCCGCTTGACGTCATCCGCAAACGCTGGTACAGCCGTGCCGAAAGCCGAGGTAAAACGGGTGCCGCCGCTGATTTACAATATAAAGACGTCAACGAAACCGCCCAAAAATATATCCGTCCGACCTACCAGATTTCGGACGCCGTCATCAACGGTATGGTTTCGCAGGAATATATCCAAGAAATTACGGACAAAATTTTCTACGCATTGAAAAATATTGAGTATTAAAATGTTTTCAGTAGCGGGTTTATGTATTTTTATGTTAAAATTGTCTGTATGAAGCACTACTTAGAATTTAGATCATTTTATAAGGAATGTATCTCAATAATTAAAAGATATCAGGGGAATTTTAAAAATTTATCAAATACGGAAAAAATAAGACTTATCAGACAAAATTCCAATAAAGATCTTTTGAATTCTTATTATAATATTGGTAAAATTACAAAGGAAATAGCCACATCAATTAACAGTAAAACGACATATTTAAAACTTTCAACAGACAGTATGGTTAAAAATTTGCTTGAACATCCTGAAATTACAATAAAAGAATATTCAAGCATAGGTTCATATATCAACAATGCTGAATACATTCTAAAAAAGAATAATAAAAATCTAATCTATTTCAAAATTGATGATAAAATATATCAGTTTGTTATAAAATGCACCAAATCGGGGGACGAATTATTTCTTACAACTTTTCATAAAGCAAGTGCAAAACAACTTGCAAAAGATATCTGCAGATACATTCCCATTAAAAAAGATAGTCTTGATTGTGAGGACTCGAATTATCCCTCTGTGACCTAAAGTCTCGGTATCGAGATT
>CAMAML010000194.1 GCA_945836835.1 uncultured cyanobacterium
GGACAGTAGTGTGTGGAGACGTAGGGGCATAAATTTCTCCACGCTTCGTATAAGATTGCCACAGGCTACTCTTGTGTAACAACGAGAGTAACAAATTCGACATCTCTTTGAAAAACACTGCCGAATGCTATAAATCCTAATTCTGTGGGGCATTAATTCAAGCTGACGATTGGCAGATTAAAGATGATTACCCATGGTAATTGGTAAGTAACGAAACCACCACAAGAAAGTTGTCGGCTTTACCAAGCAAAAAGAAATACTTGTTTCTATGTGACAAAAAGCCTTTTTAAGAAATTCTTAAAAAGGCTTTTTACAGCTTTATTCACAATTTATGGAATTTATTTTGCAGATTTTGCAGTTTCAAAAACCACGTCAAACGCTTCTTTGTCGTTTACTGCAAGTTCAGCCAACATTTTTCTGTTTACAAGTATGTTAGCTTTTTTGCAAGCACTGACAAATCTTGAATAGCTCATGCCGCGTTCTCTGACAGCTGCGTTAATTCTTACAATCCATAATCTACGCATATTGCGTTTGGTAGTGCGTCTGTCTCTGTAAGCGTACTTCAACGCTTTCATAACAGCTATATTAGCTACCTTGAATATTCTGCTTCTTGCACCAATAAAACCTTTAGCAAGTTTTAAGATTTTCTTATGTCTTTTGCGATTTACATTTCCGCGTCTAATTCTCATAATTCACTGCTCCTATCTTGAATACTTCTTGTATGGTAACTCTTTAGATACCAGTTTAACGTGCGTTTCAGATACGTCAACCATCTTGAAAATTCTGCGTTTTCTTGACCCTGACTTGTGTTGGAGCAAGTGTCCTATACCTGCTTGTCTTTTTTGGATTTTACCTGTTGCAGTAACTTTGTAGCGTTTTGCAGCAGATTTGTGTGTTTTTAATTTTGGCATTTTCTTCTCCTTTTTTTTATTAAGTAAAGTTTTCATCGGAGCGGTTTCAGGCATACCAAAGCCTAGAAACTTCCGCATGGCTTATATTACAACAACTTATCCGATTTTGCAAGTAACAATGTTGCGTTTCTTTACAATTTGGGGTAAAATTAAGTCAAGAGATACAAATTTTTATAAGGGGAAAATTATATGGTCGCAATGAGAATATCCGATAACGAACTTGAAAACGAACTGTTTAAGAGTGTTTACGACAAAACACCCGATTACATCAAAAACAGTTGTCTTATGGATTTTTCCAACAAGGGTGAATTTACTTTTACGTTAAAACGTGAGCATTTGCAACCTTACGACGAAAAAAACAACCCCGAGGGGCTGAATTTATACGAGTGGTTCAATAACTACGCAAAAGAGGCAAGGGTTTCAACCGCAGGGATTAGAGGACCTCAAAACATACTTTTCCCCGAAGATACCAGATTTCCGATTAACCTTGTGGGAATTGTGCTTGCAACTTTGGCAAAGGCGCTTGTCGCAAAGGAGAAATACGAAGGCAAAGAGATTTTAAAAATTGCGGGGCGTGAGGTTCGGTACAATTCCGCACTGTTTTTGGACGCAATCGCAAGGGTTCAGGCGGCACAGGGGATTAAAACGATTGTGCCGGAGGGTCGAAAAACCATTCCGATATGGCTTGCGTCTTTTTTGGCGTTTAAATTAGACCTTGTCGGGGGCGAATACATAACCTCAAGCCACGGGATTTCCGTCAAAAACGCGACAAAAGATCTTAACTCTCAAGGTTCGCAGTATTTGCCCGAAGAGTCGCTTGAGTTTGTCGAAAAAATTCAACAGATTTTTGACGAAACCGAGAAAAACGGGACTTATGAGATAAAAATTTCCGCTTACGATAATCCGCTTATTGACGAAAAGATTATGTCAAAACTCAACGACGGCGTGGATCTGTACGTTGAATACCTCAAATCGGGCGTGGCAAAAGATGTCAATTTAAATCAGATAAAAAAATTCGACCGCAAAATTGCGATAGAAAACGTCGGAGGATCGGCTTACAGGACTTTGAGCAGGGTTTTGGAAAAGCTGAAAATTTCCGATAAATTCGTTTGGTTTAACGTGGAAGAAGATCCGTTTTTCCACTCAATCGGCAAATACGACCACACCCCGTCGGGCGAAAAAGCCTTCTACGACTATTCTGTCGACGCAACGGTTTTGGCAAAAAAACAAAACGGGCAAAAATTCTTTCCTGTCATTGAAACCTTACATTATGACGAAAAACTAAAATCTATGCCACTTGGCACGGCGGTGCTGATAACCGACCCCGACCACGACAGGCTTACGATTACCCAAACCGAAAGCGAGGATAGAATACCGTATCTCAGAGAAAACGGGATTGATTACGTCAACTTGGGTGAGGGAAAAATTTTAACCGTATTCACGGCAAACCAGGCGTTTCTAATGCTTATGGATTTTTGGGCAAGACAATTAAAATCGGAAAACTTGTGGAAAAATCACCCTCGATTTATGATAAAAACAACCGCTTCCGCACTTTCGTGGGACGAATGGGCAGGAAAACAGGGCGTCAAGGTCGTAAATGTTCCCGTCGGGTTCAAAGAGATTGCAAACATTATGAAAAAAGTCGAGCTGCAACTCAAAAATTCGCCTGACAAAGAGGTTGTCGTGGAGGATGTTTTCGGAAACGCGATTAACCTTGGGGTAAACCCTCGACTTCTCTTTGGCGGCGAAGAGTCGGGCGGAATGATTATGGGAACGGAAGATTTAATCAAATCGCTTGCGGGACGGTCTGCCGTTGCAATGAGGGAAAAGAGTGCAACGGAAGCCATAATCGTTGCCTCCGCACTTATTGCAAAACTTGATACTAAACCGCTTTCGACATATTTAAAAGAAATTTTTGACGAAAACGAAATCGTCGGACGTTACGACACCCGTGTCGATATAGCATACTACAACGAGTCGGAACCCGACATTAACAAGCTCAAAGAGGCAAAGGTCGTCGGGGAAGGTAAGCGTACCCAAAACGATTTATTTTACCTCTCAATGGCAATCGCCGTAAGAGAAGGGGTTATGACGTTGGAAAACGTGAAAGAGGTCTTGAATAACACGTTTAAGAGCCTCGTGTTTGACAACTTAAAGTCGATAAAATTTGTCGGCGACGGCACGTATTTGGAGTTTGAGGACAAATACATAGAAATCCGACCTTCGGGAACGGACGCCAAAACAAAAGCCTACGGCGGCGGCTCGGACAAATCCGTTATCGAAACGTACGCAACGGTTTTGGGCAACTACTCGGGCGAAAGAACAACTTTGCACAAAAAATACATTTCGGACGAGTTTTACGAAACCGCAAAAGAAAAAGCACTTTCTTACTACCTAAAATTTGTGGAAAAAGGAGCATCGGCAGAGAGCG
>CAMAML010000195.1 GCA_945836835.1 uncultured cyanobacterium
TTGTGACCCCTTGAATGTCGTTCAAGTGCGCTACCAACTGCGCCAATCGCCCAAATATTCAATTATCCGAACTTCCCTTAAAACCCGGGAAATAAAAAGGCGACACCCGGATTCGAACCGGGGGATAAAAGCTTTGCAGGCTTCTGCCTTACCACTTGGCCATGTCGCCTTCTCTCGTTTCTCTATCTTACGAAACAAATAATTCTTTGTCAAGTAATTTTTTCAAATTATTTGTTCAAAACAGCGTCCACAATTTCGTTCGACGAGATTTTTAAACAGTCCAAACTTTCGCACGTCGTTTGCCGATGCTCCCATAAACACGGCTTTATCGGGCAGTTATCAGTCGCCTTAATCGCAACAACATCATCCGACCTTGGGATTAATTTCTCATCATCAGTCGGTCCGAAAATTACGTAAGTCTTTGTCTTTAACGCAACCGCAACATGTAACGGTGCCGAATCCGAACACAAAAATTTTTCCGAACCCGAAATCAATTCGCCCAACTCTTTCATAGACCTTGTTTTGCCGTAATAATTCTCAAAATTTTCCGCCCCCCCGCAACTTATCGTGCTTAAAATTGTTTCGATACAATCTTTATCATCGGGTCCACCCGCCAAAATAACGTGTTTACCTTTTTGAACCAATTTTTCGACAACTTCAGCCCAAACATCAGCTCCGACCGTCTTTATCATCCCTTTTTGTACGCTCATTTTGCTGACCCCCGGGTGGATTAATACCGTATTTGGGCGTTTTGGTTGAACTTCCACATTAATCTCGGGTAAGGGTGTTTTGATACTCGTAACGGGCGTTGCCAACTCGTGATACATTTCGCATGCGTAACGGTTTTTGTCGAGCTTTACGGCACGAGTCAAAAGTTTTTTGCTTAACGCCCCCGTGTTAAATCCATATCGCTCTTTTATCCCCGTGAGCCAAAGCAGAACGCTTATCATCGAATTTCCGCCCGAAGAAATAACCATGTCAAAATTACCCAAACGAGCAAGAAAAACCAGTTTCAAAAGTTCAAAATATTTGTTTCTCCCTTTAATATCAATCAAAAACAGATCGTCAATGATGTCCGTTAAAGACTTAACCCCCTTGCTCCTCGGCTCTAATGCAAGGGTGATTGAACTGTTCGGGATTTCTTTTTTTATGGAAATTAATGTCGGCAAAAAGAAAATCTCATCACCTATCCCGCCAAAATTTATCGCTAAAATTCGTTTCTTATTATTTTTATTCTTCATACAAAAATTATAACACAAACCAAAAACTTGTGGTATAATCAACGTATGGTAAGTAAAGTTACAACGGCAGCGGTAATAGGTTTGAACGCCCACAGGGTCGACGTCGAAATTGACGTCGTAAGTTCCGTGCCGATGATTACGATAATCGGACTTCCCGACGCCGCAATAAACGAAGCCCGAGACAGAATACGTTTAGGCTCAAGAAATTCCGACCTAACCTTCCCCTCGGGGCGTATCGTCGTAAACCTTGCACCTGCTGATTTAAAGAAGGAAGGATCTCACTTTGACCTTGCAATCGCAGTCGGTATCCAAATTGCGGAAGAAGTAATTGACCAAGAAACCGCAAAAGATTACGGTTTCCTCGGAGAACTTTCGCTTGACGGCAGACTTCGCCCGGTAAGCGGAGTTTTGTCGCTTGTTATGGGATTAAAAGATTTCGGAATAAAGAATGTCATAGTCCCGAAGGAAAACGCAAAGGAAGCGGCACTTGTCGACGGGATTAACGTTTTCGGTGCGGAATATTTAAGCGAAGTCGTCGCACATTTTACCGATACTCCGCTTGTACAAACCAAAATCGACGTGGAACAATACGTCAAAAACGCTTGCAAACAGGATTTTATATACGATTTTAAGGACGTAAAAGGTCAGCACAAAGCAAAAAAAGCACTGGAAATTGCGGCAGCGGGCGGGCATAACATACTGATGTTCGGATCCCCGGGGTCAGGCAAAACCCTTATGGCAAAGTGTTTTGCCTCAATTCTTCCTCCGCTTGAACTCTCGGAAGCGTTGGAATTAACAAAAATTTACAGTGTAAGCGGGTTACTGAAACCCGACACCCCGCTGGTTACAACTCGACCGTTCCGACCTATACACCATACCGCCTCGCCCGTCGGGATTATCGGTGGCGGCACAAACCCAAAACCCGGCGAAATAACCCTTGCTCACAGAGGCGTGTTGTTTTTGGATGAAATGGTAGAATTTCCGAGAAACGTTCTTGAAGTTCTGCGGCAACCTTTAGAGGATGGCGAGGTTTCTATATCTCGAGCAAAACATTCAATCAAGTATCCCGCAAAATTCATCCTGCTCGGTGCTATGAACCCATGCCCGTGCGGATTTTTAGGGGACAAAGAAAAACGCTGTACCTGTTCGGAATTCCAAATCCAAAGATACCTCTCGAAACTGTCGGGCCCGCTCTTAGACAGAATTGACCTCCAAATCGAAGTGCCGAGGTTAAATTCGGAGGAACTTTTAAACCGAAAGGAAGAGGAGGAGCCGTCCGAAAAAATTCGCCAAAGAGTAATAAAAGCAAGAGAAATCCAGCTTGAACGATACAAAGGGGAAGGCATCTTCACAAACTCCGAACTAACCCCTAAACTTGTCAAAAAATATTGCACGATAGACAGAAGTGCCGAAGAAATCTTTAAGGTTGCTATCGTCAAATATCAGCTTTCGGGACGGCGTTACGACAGGACTTTGAAACTTGCAAGGACTATTGCCGATCTTGACGGCTCCGAAAAAATTACTCAAACTCACCTGATGCAGGCACTTCAATACAGGATGTTTAATTCTCAAAACATTGGTGTTGGTGCGTAATTTCTATTTTAGAAAATTAAACGTACCCCATATGATAAACAAAACTATTATCGTAAACGCCGAAACCAGCTTGTAAAATTGAAGGTTTATTGAAAACTGCTCACTGTTTTGCGGGAGCTGTTTCATAACATTTTTTACAAAATCAAACTTCATATCGCTTTTTGTTTTTTCAAAAGAGGATTGCAAAAGTTGCTTGAATGCATAAATATTTTCCAAATCACGCCGTGCAAGCGGGTTTGCAATCGCAATCTTTTTTATGCGCAAGTTGTCGTTATCGCTCAACTCGTTATCGACATAAGCCGATAACATGTTTTTAAAAATATCATATTGAGGGTTGTTAAAAACTTCGTCATCATCAAGTTCCCCTTCAATGGTATTTTTTATATCGGAATAATTTTTCAAAATCTGTTTGAGTTTAAGGTATTTATTCCTACACTCAATACATTTGTTGAGGTGATTTTCGATACTCTCGTTCATCGGAGGGGTAAGTTTTCCT
>CAMAML010000196.1 GCA_945836835.1 uncultured cyanobacterium
GGGGTTTGTGTCCGTTTTGCGAATTTTATATAAATATTTATAAAAAGTTCTGAGTGAAGAAATTTTTCTCGAAATTGTCGTTTTTTTGTAATCAAATTTTTGGATAAAATGCAGATATTCTCTCAATTTTTTAAAGTCAACATTTTCGCAAGGGGTTTCCCCAAGCCAGATGAGGAAGTCCAAAACATCCGAATAATAAGCCCGAGCTGTATGTTCGGAAAAATTTCGCTCAACCGAGATGTACGCCTTAAAACCTTCCAGTTCATTTTTTGAATTTTTGTTTAATACCATACGTTTACCTTATTGCTTTTTTATAATAGTTGTAATATACTATACCTAAAAGGATTGAAATAGTAAAGGAAACTGAAACAATGAATTCAAAGAAACTGTTCATAGCATCGTTTATCTGCATAAGTTTATTGAGTGCATCTCCGGTTTTTTCGCAGGAATTACAGGCAAAAGTCGCAAAAAGCGGGGCGGGTAACGTCTATCACAGATATGCCCCGATTGCACAAATGATTGAGTATAATCTTTACGATGAGGCTGATAACGCCATAAAATACGCTCTCAAAGTTCACCCGAACGATATTGAGGCTCAGAGTTTGGAAATTTTGTGGATGGCACAACAACAAAAACTTGCCCCCGCTCAAGCGAGATTGGACAAGTTGCTGAAACAATATCCTAACTATGCACCGTTGCATTACGATCAAGGCATAGTTTATCTCAAACGCAGAACTTCCTCTGACGTTACCTACATCAGAGACTCAAAGGAATTGCTTAACAACGCAATTAAAGAATTTGTAAAAGCCGTTGATCTTAATCCTAACTATTATCAAGCCTACAACGCAATGGGTGTTGCAACTTTACAATTAGGAAACAAGGCTGACGCTAAAGAATTGTTCAACACGGCATTAAAAATTAACCCGAAATTTGCAACCGCTTACGACAATTTGGGGAATTTGGAGTTAATCAACGGAAACCTTGAAGAGGCTGAACGCCAGTTGATGAACTCGTTAAAATACAACTCACACAACCCGACCGCAATGTATCACTTGGGGCAGGTTGCCGTTCGCCAAAAAGATTACAACAAGGCTCTTACCTGGTTGAACCACTCTTTACATATCAATCCTAATTCATCGCCTGCCTTAACTTTGCAGGGCGAGTGCTATTTGGTTCAAGGTAACCAGGCTGCCGCAATCAACTCGTTCAAAAAAGCGATTACGGTAAAACCCGAAAACTCCCGTCCTTACATAAATTTGGCTAACGTTTACGAAAAACGCTCGGATGCCGAGTTTGCGATGGAACAGTTGAAGACAGTCCTTGCAATCAACCCTAATTACAGCGACGCAATCATGCGTGTTGCGGACTTGTCGCTCGAAACAAGAAAATATTATCAGGCATTGGATTATTACGCAAAACTTTTGGATGATCCCGTTTACGGTAACGACGCTATCGTTGGGCTTGCAAACACTTACTACGAAATGTCCAAAGACAGAGGGCATAACGGCGATATAGCAACCAACAGAGAGCTGTACTTAGCTTATGACTACATTAATAAAGCCATTGAACGTGTCCCTAATCGTTTGGATTTCCACCTTGCAAAAATCAAACTTGCAAAATTAACCCATCAGTTGCCAATGACAAAAGACAGCTTGAATTACATCGTCCAATCAGCGGGAAATACCGTTGTTGACAACGTAATCAAGGGTGAGGCTTATTTAGCACTTGGCAGAGAAAACGACGCAATTTATTCGTTTGAAAATGCGGTTAACTTTGCCGATAACGTTCAAGATGAATTGTACTTAGGCGAAATTCTCGTCCAAAACAAACAGTTCAGAACGGCAAGAACAGCTCTGAAAAAAGCCTTGATGCAAGACCCTAACAGCATTATCGCCAAAAACGGTATTGCATACATAGATTTGTGCGAAACAAAGTCCAACGAGTTCTTTGATATTGCCCAAAGACAGTTCAAAGAAGGCAACTACGCTTCCACAATCGAGTATTGCAACAAGGCGATTGACTTCTATCACAACAGTCCCGCAATTACAAAACTGAAAGCAATGGCGTTTGAAAAAGAACTTAACTATCAAGGGGCGGTCAAGTATTACTCTCAATACTTGTCAATGGCACCGAACGCTCCTGACAGGGATTACATTCTTTCTCTAATCAACAAGTATCAAAATGGCAAAATTTAATATAAGAAAAACATTTGAAATCTTTTGGCGAGAACCTTTGAGCATACTCAAAGACGGCTTGTTTCAGATTGTGAACGTGCAAACCACGGATAATATTTTTGAAAAACGCCCGTCCGTCAACGTAGATTTTATGAAAGAGAAAACCCAGATTACGGTTGTGGACAGCGACAAGATGTACAACTTGTTTCAGACGGTTTTGCTTAAACAACGGCTGAAAGAGCAACGAGAAAAGGCTTTGACGACAAAATGACGACGAATAAAAAATTTTTGAGTGCAAAATTTATAATAAGTGCCGAGAAATTGAGCCAATGTCCGCAGTTCAATTTGCCCGAATTTCCCCTACTCGGTCGCTCAAACGTGGGCAAATCCTCGTTTATCAACGGGCTTGCGAACCATAAAAAACTTGCCAAAACATCCAACACCCCCGGAAAAACCCGACTGATAAATTTTTTCGATTTTTCGGGCAAGTTTATGATAGCGGATCTTCCGGGGTACGGCTACGCAAAGGTTTCTAAGGAGGCACAAAACCGCTGGCAAAAGTATTTGGAGGAGTATCTTTTGAAACGGGAAGAAATTTCTACCCTTGTGCAGTTGATTGACGGCAGACACGAGATACAAAAAAATGATTATCAGATGAGAGAGTGGGTTTTGGCGTACGATTTGCCGATAATAACCGTTGTGACGAAAATGGATTACGTGCCGAAAAACAAGGCATTGAACGTGATTAAGTACGTTGAAAAAGAGTTTGGAGGGGTTGTTCTGCCGTTCAGTGCGGTGGATAACCGTTACAACGATAAAATTTTAGAGCTGTTTATGTCTGCTGAAGGGGCGACGGTTCAGGCGTAAAACTATTTTTTACCGTAATTTATGAGATTATTAAAATCGACGTCCAACGCCTCAATGAGGCTTAGAATGGTGAGGAGGGTCGGTGCCATTTCCGCCCGCTCAATTTTGCCGATATGGGTCGGGTTGAGGTTTGCGATTTCGGCAAGCCGTTCCATAGAATACCCTTTCACCAATCGGGCAATTCTAAGATTTTTTCCAAATTCAACAAGTTGCGGATACTTCATTTTAAAATCATACCACTTGACAAACTAATGACTAATCATTATAATGATTATATCAATC
>CAMAML010000197.1 GCA_945836835.1 uncultured cyanobacterium
AAAGTCATAAAAAACGGGTTGTTTTTCAAAATTTCTTTTTGTAGTAAAATTGGAATATGGACGGAAATAATTTCACTGATGTAAAAAGAATTGTAATAAAGCTCGGGACGAATGTTCTACGGGGCGATGACGGGCATGTTTCGTTGCCGAGGGTGTTTTCGTTTATCGAAGACATATCGGTGCTGGTGAACGGCGGAAAAGAGGTTATCGTGGTAACTTCCGGAGCGGTCGGACTGGGCAAAAAACGTTTGGGGCTTGAGAGTACTGCAGGAACCGCCTTAAAGCAGGCATGTGCTGCGATAGGTCAGAGCAAGCTCATGTCGATTTACGAAGAAGGGTTTGACACCTACGGAATTGTTGCTGCACAAATCCTTCTTATAGAAGATGACTTTTCTGTAAGAACTCGCTATTTAAGCCTTAGAACGACGTTGAACAAGCTGCTTGAACTCGGGGCGGTGCCGATTATAAACCAAAACGATACGGTGTCAACGATTGAGATTTCGCCAAGAGTTGCGGATATGCAGGTTTGTTTTTCGGACAACGACAAATTGTCCGCACTTGTCGCAAGCGAGCTTGATGCGGATTTGTTGATAATTCTTTCGGACATAGACGGGCTTTTTGACAAGAACCCGAAAACAAACGAGGACGCAAAACTTATCAGAGAGGTTGTAGAAGTTACCGAAGAGGTTTGCAATATGGGAACGGACGCCTCGGAAGGCGGTCGGGGCGGAATGAGAACAAAGCTCGAGGCGGCTCGCATGGTTACCCGTTTCGGGGGTAAAGTTCTTATCGCAAACGGAAAAGAACCGTTTATTATCAAACGAATTTTTAAGGGAGAAGATTTAGGAACGAGGTTCTTGCCTCAGACGACGGGGCTTTCCGACAAAAAACGCTGGATAGGGTATGCGACAAATATCGTCGGGAAAATCATCGTAAACGAAGGAGCCAAACAGGCTCTGATGAGCGAAAACAAAAGCCTTTTGCCTATCGGGATAGTCGGGGTTGTGAACGAGTTTAACAAGGGGGACGTCGTCTCAATCGTTGACGAGGACGGGTGCGAATTTGCAAGAGGGATTGTAAACTACAATTCCGAGGCGTGCCGCAAGGTTATCGGCTCACATTCCGACAACATCATCGGAATTTTGGGGTTCAAAAATTATGACGCGATAATCACCCGTGATAATATTACGACTTTATAGGGGAAATTTTTTATGGATTTTGTAAAAATTGCACAGGCGGCAAAAAGAGCAAGTCTTGAGATTGCCGATTTGGACGAAAAAGTTAAGAACAAAGCTCTTTTAAGGGTTGCTCGAGGGCTTGAAGAGGGGAAAGAAGAACTCTTTGAGGCAAATCGGCTTGACCTTGAAAGTGCAAAAAAACTTGTCGAGGAAGGCGAGATTTCTCAATCAACCTTTAACCGTCTTAAATTTGACGAAAACAAGCTCCGTGATGTCGTCAAAGGTATTCGTGATATTGCAGAACTGCCCGATCCCGTTAACAAAAAACTTCTCGTAAGAGAATTGGACGAAAATTTGACGCTGTATAAAGTTTCCTGCCCGATAGGCGTTTTGGGGATAATTTTTGAGGCAAGACCCGACGTTATCGCACAGATTTCGTCACTTGCCATAAAATCTTCAAACGCCGTCATCTTAAAAGGAGGGAAAGAGGCTGTAAACACGAACAAAAAGACTATGGAAATAATAAATAAGGCATTGGAAAAAGTTGAAGGGTTTCCTAAAAACGTTCTCTCTCAAGTCTTTACCCGAGAGGATGTAGCAAAAATGCTCGAATGCGACCAATATATTAACCTTATCATCCCGAGAGGCGGAAACCGTCTTGTAAAATTTATCAAAGAAAACACGAAAATCCCTGTACTCGGGCATGCTGACGGGATTTGTCATATTTTTGTCGACAAATCCGCGGATTTAAGCATGGCACAGCGAGTTGTAACTGACGCAAAGACCCAATACCCGAGTGCTTGTAACTCGGTTGAAACCCTTTTAATCCATAAAGATTTTCCGCATACGAAAGAACTTTTGGCGTCGCTGGAATTGTCCGATATTAAGCTCATCTCAAATCCTGACAGTTGGGCATTTGAATACGGGGACAAAATTTTAGCCTACAAGTTTGTCGAAAACACGGACGAGGCTATCGAGCATATAAACACTTACGGCTCGGGGCATACGGACTCAATCCTCACGTCTGATACGGAAAATGCGGAAAAATTTATGAATAAAGTTGACTCTGCGGGAGTTTATTGGAACGCATCGACAAGGTTTGCGGACGGGTTCAGGTACGGTTTCGGTGCGGAAGTCGGTATTTCCACGAACAAAACCCACGCCAGAGGTCCGGTCGGCTTGGATGGGTTAACTATTTATAAGTACAAACTCATCGGCAACGGTCAAATCGTCGGCGACTACGCAAACGGACTAAAAACCTTCCACCACAAAGATTTGCCGGGCTAATCCACAAAATGTTATAACATTTGATAATATGTGCATTTTGTAGGGAGATTTACTGTTTGTGCAAAACATATACAGCCTCTCGTATTAGGCGGTTTTTTACAATACTTTGACGGGTAGCTCTATTTTCTTAGGTTTTCCGTGCCTTTGAGGTAGACAAATTTCGGGATGAAGTTCTCAAGACAGTTGATAACGACCATTACTCTTATGCACATACGTAGCGAATTGTCGATTTCAAGTTCGGGCAGGCACATAAACGCAACATCGTTCCATTTGAACCCTTCCCTGACATATTTTGCGGGGTAAGCCGCCGTGATGTCGTCAGTCACCGTAAATATTACGTATGCGATTTCTTTTCCCGTAAGTTTGTTCTTTCGGATAATTTCAAAAAACAGCTCCAATGTTGCCTGTTTTATCTCTTTTTCGGTGTTTGCGTCAACCGTTGTTGCGCCTCTGATGCCCTTTGTAATCATTTTTCATTAACCCTTATTCTTAATTCCGTTATACCAATCACGTGCGAACATTTCGCCTTTACCTTCGGGTTTAACCTTAATCAGCATAAGGCAGTCCTTACCGCAGGCAACTTTTATGCCTTCTTTTGTAACTTGGACAAACTCTCCTGCCCCCCCGCAACCTTCACAAACTCTCGTTTCAAGCACCTTTATAATCTTTCCGTTATGCTCAAAATAAGCCGACGGAGCTTTATAAATGCCTCTAACAAGGTTGTGAATTTCTACGGCGGGCTTTTCAAAATCGATTTTGGTTTCTTCTTTTTGGAGTTTGTTTGCCATACAGACCCCGTCTTTACACTGCGGGGTCGGGGTTAATGTCTTCGTTCTTCCATTCAATGTCGCCAAGA
>CAMAML010000198.1 GCA_945836835.1 uncultured cyanobacterium
GGAGTATGATCTTATGGTATGTGAAACAGAAAAAATTACGGGCAGTTTTGCGGTTGGAAAAGGTGATTATCCGCAACAAAACGGAAGCACTCAGGTTGAAAAAAAGAAAGACAACGGCGAACTTGCAAAAGAATTGAGCGGTAAAAACACAAACGTCAACACGAACAATAACAGTAATGTTACGGTTGTTAACGTCAACATCGGCGATGCTATGGGATTTGTCAGAAACAACGGAGCGACAGGCTATGGCGAGGCCGAGCAAGCGGATAACAAGCCCGTACCAAAAGAAAGTTATAAAAATCCGCCAAAAACAGATAAGAAAAATCCGTTCGAGAACAAAAAATCAGACACGCCTAAAAAGACCGGTGCAAGCAATTCCAGAACCAATACGGGCAACAACGGGCAGGTGATTATTGCAGGCGACAACAACCATGTCGTAATTAAGAACGGAGAAGAAGTCGACAAAACAAAATCTGCCGAAGAAACCAAGGAACAAAAAGCCAAAAAAGCAAAAGAAAATATGCTCAAAGCGAGCAAAGAAAACTATTCGGCAGCCTACGCAGATGGTGAACAAGCTGCTGAAGATTTAATCGGCTACACCACAACCTCCGAGAAAAACAGGGTCATTCGACATATTAATGCCATCACCCCCGAAAAAGTTATGGGATTTTTGAGCGGTTACTATGACAACGATACGGTTGCAGGCATGAAATACGGTATAGGCGATATTTTAGACCAAATTGACAACGAAAACGGTTGGACAAATTCTGAAAGAACGGTTGCGTTCAAGAAAATCATATCCAACACTCTCCAATATGCAAAAGCTATGGGGCTGGATCAACATCGAATTAATATGCTGCAAGGAAATTTGGATGCCCTTAAAGCAGGAAAAGAAATAAATACGGAAACTGTTGACGATACCGTCAAAGAACTTATCACCGAAGGCAGATCTCTTTCGGGAGTGTAATCGATTTTGAAATAATGAAAAGCCGAGGAAGTAAATACTTCCTCGGCTTTTTTATCAAGGTATATATGATGAATGAAAACTATTCCTTGGTGTATTCCGCATCAATCACGTCATCATCTTTTTTGTCATCGGCTGATGAACTTGATGCACTGTCGGTATTTGCTCCGCTTGCCTGTTCGGCTTTTTGGACTGCCTCATACGCCTTTTGAGAAATTGAGAACATTGTTTGTTGAAGTTCATCAGACAATTTCTTCAGCTCATCGGTCGGTTTGTTTTCGTCCAAAGCCTTTTGAAGAGCCGCTTTTTGTTCGTCTAATTTAGACTTGTCAGCCGCGTCAATCTTGCCTTCAAAATCTTTTACTATTCTGTCGGCAGAACCGATTAAGCTGGTTGCGTTGTTCTTGATTTCAGCCTCTTCTTTTTTCTTCTTATCGTCAGCGGCGTTAGCTTCAGCCTCTTTAACCATTTTGTCAATATCTTCTTCGGTCAAGTTAGAAGAGTTTGTAATGGTAATCTTTTGTTCTTTGTTTGTAGCCTTATCTTTTGCCGAAACGTTAACGATACCGTTTGCGTCGATGTCAAAGGTAACTTCGATTTGCGGCAACCCTCTCATTGCAGGCGGGATACCGTCAAGACGGAACATACCGAGCGATTTATTATCGCTTGCCATAGGTCTTTCACCTTGAAGAACGTGGATGTCTACGGCAGTTTGGTTGTTTTCCGCAGTTGAGAAAACTTGCGACTTAGAAACAGGGATAGTAGTGTTTCTCGGAACAAGCGGGGTCATTACTCCGCCCAAAGTTTCGATACCCAAAGTCAAAGGAGTTACGTCAAGCAAGACGATGTCTTTAACTTCACCCGCCAAAACGCCTGCCTGAATAGCCGCACCGACTGCAACAACTTCGTCAGGGTTTACGGATTGGTTAGGTTCTTTACCGGTGTATTCTTTTACCAACTGTTGAACGGCAGGTATTCTTGAAGATCCGCCGACCAAAACCACTTCGTTAATGTCGGATTTTGAAACGCCTGCGTCTTTCAAAGCGTTTTCAACAGGGACTTTACATCTGTTGAGCAAATCTCTGCTCAAATCTTCAAATTTTGCTCTTGTCAAAGACAATTCCAAGTGTTTTGCACCCGTTGCGTCTGCCGTGATATACGGCAAGCTGATACTCGTTTCAAGAACGGAGGACAACTCGATTTTAGCTTTTTCTGCAGCTTCTTTTACACGTTGCATAGCCTGTTTGTCGTTGTGAAGGTCGATACCTTCCTGTTTTTTAAACTCTTCGCACATCCAGTCCATAACTTTTTGGTCGAAATCATCTCCGCCGAGGTGCGTATCACCTGAAGTTGAAAGAACTTCGTGAACGCCGTCACCGATTTCAAGGATTGAAACGTCGAACGTACCGCCACCGAGGTCGAATACCAAAACTTTTTCGGGTTTGTCTTTTTCCAAACCGTAAGCCAAAGCTGCTGCCGTCGGTTCGTTTACGATACGAAGAACGTCTAAGCCCGCAATTTTACCCGCGTCTTTTGTTGCTTGTCTTTGAGCGTCGTTGAAGTAAGCAGGAACGGTAATTACCGCCGACGTAACTTTTTCACCCAAATAACTCGACGCGTCGTCCGCCAATTTTCTCAAAATCATTGATGAAATTTCTTGCGGAGTATAGTTTTTGTCGTCAATTTTTACTTTATAATCGTCGCCCATATGTCTTTTAATGGAGGCGATAGTCTTATCAGGGTTCAAAATAGCTTGACGTTTAGCTAATTGCCCTACCAATCTTTCACCTGTCTTAGAGAAACCAACGATAGAAGGGGTTGTTCTTGAACCCTCTGCGTTAGCAATAACGGTCGGCTTTCCGCCTTCCATAACAGCGACTACGGAGTTTGTTGTTCCTAAGTCGATACCAATAGTTTTTGCCATAATTAATTATCTCCTTTTGTTTGAATTAATCTCATAACTTTTCTATACTATTAGAGTACCACTCTTTCAAGAAAAACTTAGAAAAATAAACAAAAAATTAATAATTGCCTAAAACCTGTTAACAGTTTGCAATAAACGTAAAACTTACGGCAAAAAGAAGGAGAGGGCGATGTTACTCTTTAACCTCAAACAACTTGCAGGGCAATACGTTAAGTGCATTTGCAATTTTATTAACAGTTTTTAGAGTAAGGTTGCACCTCCCCCGTTCAATCTCGCTTATACGATGCTCGGAAATCTCGACCAACTCGCCTAACTGCGACTGCGTCAGCCCTCGTTTTTGCCTGTAAAGTTTAACGTTAAACCCAAATTCATTTAAAAATACATTATCTAACATAATATAATATTAGCAACATTATAT
>CAMAML010000199.1 GCA_945836835.1 uncultured cyanobacterium
GTCGGCTCCATATTCTCGCTACCCGGACTCGCTATCGCTCCGTCCGTCCGGAAATTCGCTCCCCCGAGGAGAGGGAAATTTTAACGTTTATTTTGGCGTTGCACGAGTGCCGATTAACCGATAAAACTTAATCACTGTCTACATTATAACTTTTTGTATTCAAAAAGTCAATACTATAAATATTCCATTTTTAAATATATCTTATTTATTCTACTTTGAATACAATTAACAAAGAGGAATATTTTATGAACAAATTCAAACCCGTAAAAAACGAAAAAACAGTTATCAGTATCAGGCTTGACGTTGAGTTGCTCAACGAGGTTGACAAACTCTCGGCAAAAACCGACATCAGTCGTAACGAATTAATCGTGCAGTGCATACAATATGCACTACAAAACATGCAGTAAAAAACACCGTTTTTAACGCCTTCCAACCCGTTTAAAACCGGCATAAAACATTTACAATTTTTCTCTTTCGGACTTAATTTCTCTTGCGGTTTTGGCATAATCGCCGGTCAAAAGTTCGCCTACTGCTTTGTACAACCTCAAAATGGCGTGTTCTATGTTTTTGTGGTTAAGTTGAACCATATCGTTTGCCATTTCTTCGTTCGACATCGCAAGCCGTGTCATACTCCGAAACCCGCTTGACGCCATTTTCATCGCAAGCTCGTTCTCGCTTGCCGCCTTATAAAGTGCCTGCGACACGACCAAAGGCATATGCGAAATCATCGCCGCCGCCTCATCGTGTTCTTCCGCCGTCGTAAACAGAGGTTTTGCACCCGTCGCCTCTATCACCGCAACCAATTTTTTTATGTCCTCTTCTCTTGTCGAATTAAACGGCGTCAAGACCCAGGTTGCACCTTCAAACATCTCTTCAAACGAGTTTTCAAACCCCTTCTTTTCCGTTCCCGCCATCGGGTGGGACGGGATAAACACGTACGGTCTGAATTTTTTTGAAACAAAACTTTTTAGGCTGCAAACGTCGGAAACTATTGTGTCGGAAGGCAAAACCGCTTCCAATTCGTCCAAAATTTTCATCGTCGCATTCATCGCCGAACACACAAACACAATCCCGCAATCCTTTAAAACATCATAGTTTTGCCAAATTCCGTCCCCTGTTTGCGATTTTGAGACTCCGACCACGTCAAAACCCTGTTTTTTTAATCTCTTGAAAATTGATCCGCCGATTAAACCTAACCCGACAACTCCGATTTTTTCCATATCAAATCCCTACCTTGTATAAACTCTCGGCAACCGAACTTTCAGCCTACAAGTCAGCTCGTAATTTATCGTTCCCAAAATATTTGCCCAATTATCAACCGTGTTATTTTCGTCCAAAAGCGTAATGACGTCGCCGTTTTCGGCGTTCACGCCCGTAATATCGAACATCATCTGATCCATGGTAATGTTTCCCACCTGCGGAACTTTTTTCCCGTTCAAAGTGCCGTAAATCTTGTTTGACAAGCCTCTTGAGACGCCGTCGGCGTAGCCGACGGGAATTGTTGCAATCGTTCGTTGCCCGTCTGCTCTGTATGTAAACCCGTAGCTTACGCCCTCGCCGTCGTCTGCCGTATGGATGTGGACAATTCTGCCTTTTAATGACATAACAGGTTTTAATTTCGGGCGGAATCCGTAATTATCCTTCGGTATATCGGTGTAAAGCCCGTAAAGTGCAATTCCGACTCGACGCATGTTTGACCTTGGAATTTCGTAGCACACAGTGCCGACGGTGTTTTGGATATGTAACAAAAGCCCTTTTGTGTCAATTTTGTCGATAACTCCGTTCCACCTGTCAATCTGTACTTGTGTTTGAACTCTGTCCTCGGATACTGCAAGGTGAGTAAAAATCCCTTTGAGGTCAACAAACCCGCAGGTCTGAACTTTCTTGATAAATTCGACCGCATTTTTATGTGAAATCCCAATCCTGTTCATGCCGGTATCTATTTTGACGTGAACTTTCGGCTTAATTCCCGTTCTTTCAAACGCCGATTTGCATGCTTCAAGTTGAACATCGGAAAACACGGGGATAGCAATATCTTCGCTTATCGCGGTTTCAACCGCCCAGACGGGAACCGCACCGAGAACGAGTATTTCGCAGTTAATTTTTGCTTTTCTTAAATCCACTCCTTCATCAATCGAGGCAACGCCGAGCATGTCAAACCCCGACGCAAGCAGTGTCGGTGCAAGCATAATCGAACCATGCCCGTAGGAGTCGGCTTTTACGACCGCCAAAAGTTTTGTGTCTGACGGTACGTTTTTTCGTATCTCTTTGGCGTTATGTGCCAGGTTTTCTATGTTAATTTCGACCCAAGAATCCCTGTGTATATTTACGTTTGTTTGTCTGATGTTTTTCATAGCGTAATAATTATACTATGCAAAAGAGATATTTTCAATTATTAAAAACTCGCAAATTATTTCCGAACTATCGTTTTAACCCTGATTTTTTGTTCTTTTGACACTCTAAACGACTCGCAAATCTTTCTGACCGTCTTTGTCAGAACCTCTTCGTCAAGTTGTTGTGAATTAAGTAACACTTCCGTTTTTTCGGGGAACTTCACGTAACAGACCGACAAAAGCCACGCAACCGCCATTTTGGCGTAATACCCTTCGTGCCTAACCTTTAAAACGAGGGGCAAAATTTCGTCGATATAATTTTCTTCCACAAAATAATCCAACATCATAACAAGTGCAAACCGCACGTAATATTCCCGCTCGTCGGTAACAAAAGGCTCGATAAACCGCCACACAAGCTCTTTGTTTTTCTTTGTAAACTTCAACCCGCAACAAAAACTGTCGCAGACCGACCAGTTGTTAACCCGAGGGAGGAATTGTGCAATTTTGTTAAGAATTGTGTCGGGTTTGTCTTTGCTAAGACCTATTAGCATGCCGTCGAGCATGTCAAATTCCATGTATTTTGCAGGCATGGTTGAAAAGCCTTGAAACCCTTCTTTATACAGGTCTTTTGCGAGCTTTCTTAATTGCGGAAGCCTTACGCCGAGGACGTTATCAATATTTGGGATAAGTGACGCCGAAAACGATTTATAATTTTCGTCGCACATGTCAAAAATCCTTGATTTTACTTGGTTTTCCGTCACTTCCATGAGTGTACTCCTCCGGTGGAAAAAGAAAGTCTCGTCGTATGACAAGACTTATAAATATACATTTACCCCACTTACTTTATAGCATATAAATGAAATTTTGTCAATACTTTGTCCGACTGTTTTAAAACAAAATTTTCAATCCCCTACGCAAAGCGGGGCGTAGCCATTGCGACGATCAAACTTGAGCCAGTAACTTTC
>CAMAML010000200.1 GCA_945836835.1 uncultured cyanobacterium
AAGAATTTCTTTCACATATATAGTGTAGCTTATAACCAACAAAAAGTCAAGCCCTTATATGTCAATAAGTAAAAACCGCCTCCACAATCGGAGGCGGGTTTTATTAATTAATATTTTTGTTAGTAACGACAAGTTACTTTGCAATCGCAACTTTCATTGTGTTTGCGATGATTTCGTTAAAGCTGTCAGCTTTTAGGCTTGCTCCGCCTACCAATGCACCGTCGATGTCGGATTTTGACATTTGTTCGGCGATTGTGTTAGGTTTTACCGACCCGCCGTACAAAATTCTGATAGAATTTGCGGCGTCTGAAGATGAAACTTCTTCAACGGTTTTTCTAATCATTGAAATTACTCTGTTAGCTTCGTCGGAGTCGCAGGTTTTGCCCGTGCCGATTGCCCAAATAGGTTCGTAAGCAATAACCGAGCTTGCGATTTGGTCGTTTGTCAAGCCTTCCAATGCCGCTCTGATTTGGGAGGCGATGTGCGAATCGGTTACCCCTGCTTCTCTTTGTTCAAGCGTTTCACCGCAGCAGATAATCGGGGTCAAGCCGCCGGCTAAGATGGCTTTTGCTTTCTTGTTAATCATTTCGTCGGTTTCCGAGAAGTATTGGCGTCTTTCGGAGTGACCGATGATTACGTAAGAGCAGCCCGCATCTTTAAGCATTTCGACCGAAACTTCGCCCGTGAAAGCTCCCGAGTTTTCCCAGTGACAGTTTTGTCCCGCAATACTGATTTTGTTGCCTTCGCAACCGCAGTTGCATGCTACCGTATCAACAACGCTCAAAGACGTGAATACAGGTGCGATTACAACGGTCGGCAATTCTTGTGCCGAATAGTCTTTTACAAAATCTTTAATCCCTTCAAACAAATCTTTTGCTTGAGATTTCAACAGGTTCATTTTCCAGTTTCCTGCGATAATTGGTTTTCTTGACATATTTTTCTCCTTCTTGTTTGTAAAATATTACAATTTCATTATATAAAGAAAATTTTTGACATGCAAATAAAAATTTGATAAACTCGGAATATGGAAGAACTTATCAACAATCTAAAAGAAATCGGAATGAACTCGTATGAGGCAAAGGTCTACCTTGCCTTGCTCAAAAAATACCCTGCAACGGGCTATGAGGTCGCAAAGCTGGCGGATATTCCTCAGGCGCGGGCTTATGACACCCTAAAATCGCTGGAAAACGAGAATATCGTAACGTCGTCCGCCACAAAGCCCGTCACGTATTCCCCGATTAAACCGAAAGAGTTAACAAAACGATTGCGTCGCAAAATGACCCATACGCTGGATTTTTTGGACAAAAAATTGCCCAATGTTCGGGACAATTACATCGAACCTATCCACGGAATTGACGGAAATCACCAAATCAGAGCAAGAATAAGCGAGCTTATTAAGAGTGCAAAGCACGAGATTTTCCTCGAAATTTGGGCTCAGGATTTCAAATTCTTTGAACAAGACCTTTTGGACGCATACAATCGCGGTTTGGATATAAAAATCGTGGGGTACGACGATTTTCGGTGCAACTTCGGGACGGTATTTTTACATTCAAATTCCCGTGAAATCGAGCATGCCATCGGCGGCAAGATGATTTTTATCGAGGCGGACAACTCGGAAGGACTTTTCGGAACGATTTCGCCGTCGAATAAGAACCTCGAGCCTTCCGTTCTTTGGACCGAAAACCCCGAAATAGTATTCCTTATAAAAGAGTTTATCGTCCATGATATGTACCTGATTGATATAGGAACTCAATTCCCCGAACAGTTGAGATACTTCTACGGGCATGGCATGAAAAAACTTAAAGACAAGGTTCTTGGCGGAACAAATTCTTATAAAATTCACTAGAAATAAAAGGAGAGAGAAATGATGAATATAGAAGAAGTCAGAAAAGAACACGAATTAATAGATTTATTTTGCACTTTGGCGGAAATTCCTTCCCCGTCACTGCATGAAGAGAAGGTTTCCGAATACATAAAAAATCTTTGCGACAAAAACGGCATAACCTGTAATCTTGACGATTACGGCAACGTGTACATAGACATCCCGCCGACGGCAGAGGGGAAAGAGTATTTACTCCTTTCCTCTCACATGGACGTAATCGGGGACGACTCGCCCGTCAGAACCTACTTGGATGAAGAGGGATTAATCCACGCAGAAGGCAGAACCCTTGGTGCGGACGACAAGGCGGGGATTGCAAACGGGCTTTATTTTGCGATTAACCTTGCAAAATCCGATATTAAACACGGCGGATTGGAGCTTGTGTTCACTCGGGATGAGGAGTCGGGCATGTCGGGCGTACGCCACCTTGATACGACAAAATTAAAATCAAAATACGCCCTCGTACTTGACAGCGACAGCCTTGGGCAGTTTATGACCTCGGGTGCAAGTTATACCCTCGTAAATATTGAGCTTAAAACCTTTAAGGGCGGGCATTCGGGCAATGACATCCACGACAAGACAAGGCAAAATGCGGGCAAACTACTTGCGGAATTGGTTAACGAGCTTCCTCAAGGGGTATTTTATCTTGACCCGAAAACGTCCGAAACCGTCACCTCCTGCAACCTTGGCGGGATGAAGTGCGGAGACGTTGCGGTTACGAATATCATTAACCAAAATGCGGAAGTAAGCTATTCCATTAGAAGTTCAAGCAGGGAAAAAGAACGGGAGTTGCAAAATGTTTTCGTTGACGTTGTGGCAAGGTTTAACGAAAAGTATAGAGAGCTTGCTCACGCCGATTTGAAGTTTGAAGAACACCTTCCGCCGTTTGAGAAGGGCTGGGACAATTTCTTGTCACAAATCTTTGAAGGGGTATGCAAAAAACTTGGAGTAACACCGGAGACGGGAACCTTCCACGCAGGAGCGGAAACCCATATTTACGCAAACAGCACCAATTCAAAGGGTGACAAGATGATGCCGTTCTTGGTGGGATTAGCGGACGTAAGGAACATGCACTGTAAAGAGGAAAATGTTTCATATAAATCCATGCTCAAAGGTCAGGAAATTTTGAGAGAATTTTTCTTGGAAGTTAATAAATAGTAGCCACAAGGTAGTGACTAAGTTATTCAGTTATTAAGTTGTATCGGTAATTGGTAATCGTGTAGTTTTACAAATTTTGCGGACTTGTCCGCCGTAAAAACTTAATCACTTAATAGCTGTTTAATGATGTGTGCTTTCCCAAACCTATAATATAGTTATCCCTTAAATAACTCAAATACTTGTGTTTCCAGTGCATTTGCCAGTTTAACAATCGTTTCGAGGCTCGGGTTTGAGCGTTCGTTTTCTATTTCGCTA
>CAMAML010000201.1 GCA_945836835.1 uncultured cyanobacterium
TGGAAATCTCCTAATGAAGTTTTCAATAGTGTTGCACTTTAATTCAGAATCCAGGGGGGGCGATTATTCGGATTTTTTCTCAAACAATCGTTTTATTCTGTTCGTAATTTTTGCATCCTCTTTAGCTTTTATTGCCGCCTGCTGTTCGGCAAGCTCTTGTTGAGCCTGCAAAATCGCCTCAACGGTTGCATTTTGCGGATCGTCTATAATTGACGGATCAGGAAGAGTGGACACAAAGTTTTGTGCGTTTTCTATATCGGTCGAAAGTGCCAGCCACTTAAAGGATTTTACCAGTTTCAACGGCTTGTTGACGTCCCCTCTCAAGACTATTTGGAATTTTGTTGCCATATCGTCGTCGCTTCCGCTTAATTTTGGCAAAATCGCCATTTCTTCAGGCGTAACCTGTTCGCAAAATATTGCAAACGCCTGTGCCATAACGACGTTCAGCCCCGGCGTAACCTTTACGAGATTAACGGGGTTAACCTGTGCGATAGGTCCGAGAGCGTTTGAAATCATTGAGCCTAACTTTGCCCTCACCTTCATATCGGCGTTGTTTGTCAAAATGTTCATATCGCCTGCTATGTGTAGGCTCAAGACGTTTCCTTTTGTCGTAATCGGGTTGATTTTGGCAACCCCGTTTGAAAATGTCAAATGTCCTATCATTTGACTGAAATGAGTCGTGTCAAGGGTTGCAATAGAGTTTATAACTCCGCCCAAAGCCGTTTCAAAGAACTTTGACTCTCTTATGTTTTCCGCCAAAATCATGTTTTCCAATTTGCCGAAAGGTCCGAGCTGACCGTCTTTTATGACAAAACTGACACGCCCTTTGAGGGTTCTCATCTGCTCTTCCATTGTCACACCCTGAAGGCTTATGTCCGTGTTGAAGTTCAAATCCCCGCTCAAAGTATCTTTGAGGTTTGCGGTTGCAACGAGGGTCTTATCCACGTCCAAATTCTGCCCGTTTGTTTGGATTGTAAGTGCGTTGTTAATTAAATTTGCCGAAACTTTACCCGTGATAACCCCGTCGAACGCATGGGTTCTGAGATTGTCAAGATAAAATACATTGTTTTTCAGCGAAATCTTTCCCGTCGTATTGTCCGCAACAATAGCCCCGGTCTTAATTTTTCGCATATTAATCGAGCCTGACGTAATTTCTGCGGGAATGTCCGCCGAGGCAGGAGTTTTAGACGAAGAAACGTTTGCAGTTGCAGGTTTTGGCAAGTTTTTGTCCAACGCCTCCACAACCGCCATCAACTTATCCACATTGGTAAGCGAAGATTTTACGTCCACGCCCGAGAGCATAAATTTAGGGTGCGGATTGATATCCGTCCTTGCCACAATATCAAAATCCGAACCGTTTAAGAGTAACCGCCTTACCCGAAGGACAATGTCTTTTCCCGCAAGGCTGAGATTTACCCTCTCCACTCGGGTCAAAATTTCGGGGATTGAAACCCGTCTGACATTTAAGTCCCCACGCAGAAGCGGGTTTGAAACCTTGCCGAATACGGTTGCGTCGCCCGAGATTGACATTGCCGATTTCGGAAATACCGTAAGCGAGGTTTGGATTTCTTTTGGCAGGCTGAATTTAATCTGATTTATATAAGGATTTTTCGTATTAAGGTTTACGATTGTGCCGTTGAGCTTTGCAACGGGCTGTGTTCCGCTCATATTGGAGCTTAAGTCGTCACTAAATTCGTTTCTTGCCCCCGTATAAAGTCCCGTGTTTTTGATATGAAATTTTTCGCCGTTGTAGTCGAATTTTGCCTGCAAAATACTCTGTTTACCCATTGTTGATTGGATATTTACGGGCGTCAGGTAGTTGTTTGCGTCCGACTTAACTTGAGCAAGAAGGTAGATTTTTTTCAAAGTTCCGTAAACTCTGAGTTTTACGGGTAAATTTCCCGAGGCACTGATGTAAGGTTCAACATCCGCACCGAGAAACCGTCTCATATCAAGAGCGTTCAAAAAACCGCCCGCATTAAGTAAAATTTTCGGGTTTGAAGAGTAGTTTTTGACATTCCCAGAAAGCTCGATTTTTGAAGAAGAGTTCACCAAAATTCGGGTCGGATTAAGCTCTAAATCTTTTTTGTCGATATTTACGACAAAAAGTTCGTCCGAAATCGTCGAGCGGGTTGCGGGTAACAGAACCCCAAAACCTTTGTTTGAAAGTTTTACGTTGTATGCACTCGTATCCCCCGCAAGACTTGCGACAAATTTTTCGTTGTTTAAAACAAAGTTGTTTTGGGCATCTCTGAAATTCAAATTTGTCACAATCGCACTTGCCGAGAGGAACATTTTCTTCAATTCCCCAAACACTCTCACATCCAGCTTTAACCCGCCGTTATCTATCCTGTAAGAATTTCTTATCGGGTTTGGGGCAAGCGAAGTGAACAAATTTTTTAAAGGAAGCTCGTCAGAGCTTATTTTTATGTCCGTATATGCGTTCGTATCTATCGTGCCTTCCGCCGTTACGGCTTTGTTATTAACAAATAATCCCGTATCTTTTATGGTGATTGCGTTATTTTCAAACAGAATATTTGCGTTAATTTTGTCGAACACCGAGCCTGTAAACCTGTTTGAAATCCGACCGTCACGGGCGATAATACACCCGTTTGAAGTCAATTTTTTAAAATCGGTCTTAATAGCGGCATCAGCCTTCCAATAACCTTTTCCACTTATCTCCGAAAGGTTGTTTGCGATATGAAAACTGTCAAACAGAGCTTTTGTCAACGTTATCATGTCGTTAAAATAAATTTTATCGGACAGCATTTTTAAGTTCAGGAACGGATTTTTCCCGTATGCAAGCTGTGCGTCAAATTTTACCCCCTCGTTTCCCGCAAAATGGATATTGGAGTCAACGGCGGCAACATGTCCTCGAAATTCCGAGCGGAAAAAGCTCTTCGGTAACTGCAACCCTGCAAGTTTCAGCGTAGCACTCTCAATATTTACATGCCCGTTAACCATAACAGGCTTGTCATGTTTCTTTCTGAGCTTTAATTTTGCGTCAATATCGGATTTTAGGTCATAATCCCTGTACATAAGAACGGGGTTTAAGAACGGGAGCTTGACTTTTTCCGCAGGGTCGTCAAAATCACGTTCTTTTACGCTCGTTTTTAATTCGGGCAAAACCGTATCAATATCAAGGTTTGCGGTTATGTTAACCTTATCGTCGTTGAAAAGTTTTGCACCGGTTTTGACCTTTGCGGTTTTCCCGTTGCGGTACGCAAGTTCAAGCTCCTCACCCTTCAGCTTTAAATGATGACGGGTTTTAAGA
>CAMAML010000202.1 GCA_945836835.1 uncultured cyanobacterium
GACTTGTGCATTTAAGGTAGGATCCGCACTTATTTGGTTTTGAGCATATTTTGAAAGTTTCGGAACCTGTTCGCAAACAATATCTTTTAACCTTGTATTGCCTGTTCTGTCAGCAAACTCCAAAGAACTTTGCAGGGCTTGTGCCTGAACACTTTCGTCGTAAGATGAGATGTTTTGAACCGCAAATTCCGTAACCTCCGTGTATTTGGACTGTAAGGTTAAGTTGTGCATCTCAAGCTGGTTTGACTTGTCGCAATTTTTAATTTGAGCTGCTAACCGTTTTCCGCACTCAATCGCCTCTTTGTCCGTGAAGAGGTTTTCGTTTTCAATCCTGCTTTGCAAGGTTTTGTAGCCCTCAACCTGATCTTTCGCGGACAATTTCGTTATTGCAGAAGTACTTACGGCGGTTTGTGTTACTTCCGCACTTCCTTCCGTTGAAATTGTCAATGTGTCGAGCCTGTTTGCTTCGTGGACTTTCTCCAAGTTTGAAACCATATAATTCAACTCGGAGTTGTCGTTTCTTCGTACGGCTTCAGCTTTAACCGCTTTGACAAAGTTTTTTGAACCTTGATTATTTTCAATTTTCATGCCGGCATCGGTTGCAGTACGCCTGATTACGGCACTGTTTGCCATTGTGGCAGGTATCAAGACAACATCTTTATCCTCATCGACGGTTTCTTCGCCTAATTGTTTGATAACGGTGTTCACCATTTCGGGATCCGTTTGTTCCATTTCGACAATCCCCGAAGAAATCCGTGCTTTATTTTCACGGTCGAAGCAGTTCACATAATTTGCCGTAACCAAACGAGTTCCAAGGTCATTCTTAGCCACAATTTTTGAATGAATGCTTTTGTTGCCAATCTCCAAAAACGCACGCATTGCAGGGCTTTTATCGAGAAATGCACTTCCGCACTCCACGGAATCGTTAAAGAGTTCCATGTACAATTTTTCGTCGATTTTTCCGGTTTTCGGATCTGTTAATTTTTGTCGTAAAAACTCCATTCTTATTTTTTGTTTTTCTGCCGGAGTTTTTGCTTCGGCCAATTTTGCGACAAATTCTTCATCCGACTTAAGCATTTGTTTAAGTTTTGAAGTTTCGCCAGACCTTGAAAACAACCCGGGATATTTTTCTACGGGAAAATCTTTTATCTTTTCGTGAATGAGTTTTTCCGCATTCGTCAACGGCTCTCCGTTTTGAATTTTGTGGTTTAAGTGTTCTTTTACGGCAACACCGATGTTAATTTTGTTTTTCGCACAAAGTTTATCAAGTTCATCCGGCTTGAGATTGGCATCTTCCGTAATAATCCCCGCATTAACGAGTGCCTCTTTTTTTGCGGTTGCAATACTCATATAAGTATTAAACAAATTTTCTTCCGTTTTTGAGGATAAATTTCCTTGCTTCCTTTCGGTCAAAAAGGTCTGAAACATTGACTGAAGTTCGCCCGCCGGAAGTTTTTTAAGGTCTTTTAATGCCGTTCCGTTGGAGTTTGCTGCTTGAAGCGCCAACATTGCGGTTGCCAAGGCATTTTTTGTATCTATGTTTTGATCGGACTCTTCAAGAGCTAAACTTGCGATGACTTTTGCACCTTTAGTGTCTATTTCCCGTTTAGCCGCCGAAATCTCTTTTGCTCTGTCCTGAGAGTTCCATTCTTCAAGTGTTTTTGGCGGTTTTGCAGAATACATAAACTTATTTTTTGCGTATTCTTCCGTAAATCTGTTCATCATCTCGGCTTCGGACAGTTTTTCGTAGTTTGCCAGATCGTATTCAACACCCGATTTAGAATTGTTTATACTCGAGGCGATAGTTTTTGTTTCGACAGCATGTTCTGTTTCAGGTAAAGGAGTAGTTTCAATAGTAGCCGCAAGTCCGCCTTCGGAAACATCTTTATTTGCGGGTGCTGACTCGGTTGAACCAAACTTTAAAATACCTCCGCCACTGTTCAGGATCTCCAAAAGCTCTGCAGTCGTTTTATCGGGGAATTGTTTTTTTAAAATTTCAAGTTGAGCCAGCTTATCGGCGGGTAAACTCGATACAAAGTTTTGTCCTTCGCCGTTTCCTTGGCCGATCTGTTGTTTCACTTCACTTGTAATTATAGGGTCAGACATTTCTCATACACCTTTGGTTGTACTCTCTACTCATGTAAAAAAAAACGAATATACATTATTTCAGAATATTCGATTTTTGTAACATTATTTAATATATTTTTTTACTGCAAATTGTGGTGTTTTTTATATTGAGTTCTCATAAATGTGTAGGTATCTTCGGAAACACTACCGCTTGGAACTATCTCAATAGCCTTGTTATTGTTTTTGCCACCTAATACCGCTCTCATAAGTTTATCGAAATTCCCACCCATAGGACCTTTATATATAAACTCGTGGGTTGGTCTTATCATTCCGTTGTACCAATTATCAATAGGCAGGGTATAATCATTCAAATCAGTTATGGATAATCTCAGCCCGATAGGTTTGTACATTTGGGAACTTTGGTAATTAATCCCGTTGTCTCTGTAAAGTTGACCGTAAGCGTCGTCATTGGTCATTTGTACCCCAAAAATAATCCCTCTGTGTTTTAACTCACCGGTGTCTTTATCAAAAGTCATAACTTCAACTTCTTCATAGTTTCCGTCGTTGCCATCCGTACTGATTAAATTTACCAAATATGAATCATACTTAGGTTCTTGAACCATTATGGACTGTATTATTTTTGTATTAGGGATATTGGGCTTCTGCCTGATTTTAGCGTCATAAATATCTTGCGGAGCGATAGGTGCCTCTTGAAACAACTCCGTCCTAGGTTCGGAAATATCCATATAATTCTCAAGTTCATTTGTCGGAACACTTGCACTCAACAGTGACGGGGACAGAGCCATTAATGCCGCAACAGGGACGGCTTTCAGTTTTGAAGATTTGTAACCGTAATTGATCTCGTCAACGGAAACCGGATTCCCGCTCGCTTCTTTTCTTCCTCTGCCTAAAAAATTTACGTTATTTGAAGTTTGAATAGCAGAACTAATCGGTAATATTGCCATAAGAATACTCCTTTGCACATCTTCTTGTGCCACATGCACAACTCTTAAATTTTCATTAACCCTTATTGCTCTTATTATAACCACTGAATAAGTATTTTTGTCAAATAGTATATATCATATTAATAATAGTTTACAATTAGTTTTGAACAAACGCTTGACAAATTTCAAAAAATCGTTATTATAGAGGTAGGTTTACATTAATTAAGAGAGGCTTATATTTATGACAACATCAGGTTCATCG